>CAZQIK010000178.1:0-4709 GCA_964593085.1 uncultured Spirochaeta sp. | reverse complement strand
AGTTCGCTTTTGCCGAGCTGCCCCCAGCCAGACAGTCCGATCTGCCCGCCGCACCGTCGTCCGGTCAACAGTCCGAGCTGCCCCCCGCCAGCGAGTATCGCGGCCGCAGGGAAATAGCCACCGAGCAGTTCCGCATCATCTATGAGTCCGGATATGAAGAAGCGGCGCGCGAAGTGTACGAAGTTTCCGAGGAGGTTTATGAGGCGGTTACCGGCTTCTTGGGTTATGAACCGCCTGAGCGCATACCGGTGATCATTTGGGGTGGTACCGCACAAGCCAATGGCTATTTCACCCCCATCCCAAGCTCTATTCACCTGTTTGTCACGGCTCCCAGTGATGACTTTATTGGCGTGGACACTGAAAACTGGCTGCGGCTCCTTTTTATTCATGAGCTGGTGCATTATATCCACCTGACCGAACCCCATGGGTTTGTGGGTGGCTTGTCTCGGGTTTTTGGTCGGACGCTTATGGCGGCCAACACGGCATTTATGCCGGGCTGGTACATAGAAGGCATAGCGGTGTACCTGGAGACTCGCTTTACCGACGGAGGTCGTGGCCGCGAACCGGTGTTCGAGACCCGCTACAAGGCACCGATACTTGAAGACGAGATGTGGAGCCTGCGGCAGGCGGCGTACGGCTCTTACGCTGCGCCGCGTGACCGGATCTATGTCGCTGGCTACCTCCTGGTAGAGTACTTGGTCCGTCATTATGGGGACGATATTTTCGCTAAGATCCATAGAGAGTATGCGCGATCTCCCTTTCGTACGCTCGACAGCGCTATCCGGCGTACTACTGGCATTCGAACCAAACTCCACCACAAGCGCATGGTCTGGGAACTTGAAGAAAAGTATGCCGCCAGTGGGTCGACCGCCGGGTCGGGTGGCGCGTCCACTGGTGCGTCCACCGCCGGGTCGGGTGGGTGGTCCACTGGTGCGTCCACCGCCGGGTCCGCCGCCGGTGAACGGTTAGAGCTTGGGCGGGCTTTTGCTTTCATGCCAAGCATGAGCGGAATTGGCCCGGTGAGTTACCTGTACGGCGAGGACGTCGCGCGTGGGCTGTATGTGCTGGATACCGGTGTGCCCGGTTCGGCTCCGGGTGCTCAGACAACGCCACCCCGCTTGCTGGCCGACGTCCGCCCGAGCGACCCATTTTCCTTTGACATTACCCCCGACGGATCGTTGCTCGTTTTTACCGCGGCGGGGCCGTTGCCGCGGCATGCTTCCGGTATGGCTTCGGTGTCGGACTTATATATGGTCGACGTATCCGCTGGCGCCGCGGGCGCCGCTGGTGCCGCTATCGATGCTGGTGCCGCCGAGGCGGTCGCGCTCACGAACAACGAACGACTGTGGCAACCGGCGGTTCATCCTACAGGCAGAGAGGTTAGCGTGGTGCAGCGCCGCGGGTCATACTCCCGTCTTGTGCGCTACGATATAGCCGCTGCCCGCAGTAAGATGGTCGGCCGCGCGCCTTCTTGTTCCACAGACGGGGACCGAGCCAGCGAGTATGCGACCGCGGACACAGAACCGGCGATAGTGTTTTCAGAGGCAGGTGCTCGCGTGCGCTACCCACGGTACTCACCGTCGGGAGATAGGCTGGTTTTCTTGGTCGACCGGGCAGGAACGCGGGCGCTTATGCTTGCGGAGCAGGGTAAGGCGGTAGAGCTTATTCCTGCAGGATCAGCCGGGCTCTATCACCCCCGTTTTGTGGACGAGGAAACGCTCGTCCTTGGCGTTGAGCATGAGGGCGAGTTGGTGGCTCAGCTGCTTGATATTTCTACAGGGCTAAGGAGTACACTACTGCGCGACCCTGTTGGCATATACGGTGCCGTGCCGCTGCCAGCTCTTCCGGATACCAACAGCAACACCCTTCGTCTGCTCTATGCCTCGTACCGAAGCGACGGCAATGCACTGTTTACCGCGACAACTGAACTTCCTGAGTCTGAAGTCCCGTTGACCAGCACGGCGGGGGTAGCGACGAGTCCGGCACAGGTGGAGACAAGCCCAACGGAGCTGGCGACAGCTGCGGCAACGCCAGCGCCTTCGGAGCTGACTGAGCGGTCTGAGCTAACTGAGCTGCCGGAAAGTCACCGCTATTATGGGTTACCGCGCCCGGTGCTGTGGCTTCCATTGTTGACCGCTTCTGCCGGTGGGGACTCTGACCCGGTGATTGCACCTGGCCTTTTGGTGTTGGGCGCCGAGTATGCTGGCCGCTCCTCGTATTCCTTGGCAAGCTTCTACGATAGTGCACACCAACAACCACAGCTCTATTGGAATGCCTCGTATGATTTCGGGTCGGTGGCGATCATGTACGACCTTGAACACGAGTACCGCGAACTGCGTGAAAATATCTATCTACAGGAAATGCGAAACTCACTAACTCTGCAAACGCCATGGGTCGCGGCACAGGCGGTGGGGCCAGCGCGCACCCTGGTTACCCGTGCCGGTGTCTCGCATCTTGCGGAGCGAGCTGCCGTAGGAAGTTTTGCTTTTCAGGAAAAATTTCCTGACTGGATGTATCGTACCGGGCTCCTTGCAGGCTTCTCCTACAGCAGTGCCGGTTCGACGCCTCTGCGTGCCATCTACGGGGGACGTGCTGCTGCCGTATCCGGATCGGTACTTGTGGAGCCCATGCAGTTGGGAGGCAACACCGACCGCGTGCAAACGCGTGCGCGCATTATGGGTCGGAGCCCGGCCTTGCCGTCAACGGCAACCGTTCAGCTTACTGCTACTGCGGTGACGTCAAGTCGTTACGGTGTCGACGGGCTACTTACTCCGCGGCTCTCGGACTCCTGGGAGGAAAAAAATGGTGACACGAAGGCCATTATCGGACTGGATTACCGCATTCCGTGGGGACTCTTTGACGCCTCTGTGCCGCCGCTTGCCGTCACGGCCTTTGGTTCCGGTGTTTTTGTAGAGTTTGCCGCATGGGCCGACTTTGGCGAAGAGCCGCAATTGGACGACTATTTCTATCCCGGCTTCGAACTTTCCGGAGAGTTCCGTTTTTCTATGCTACCCTGGACCGGGGGAATTCAATGTGGTCCGCGGATCAGGCGTGATTTCTCGGAGCTTCCGTCTTTCGAAGACTACCGGTTTACCGTGTTTGTAGGGGCTGCTGGCTTTACCGTTGATTGAGCAACTACGTAGATAATTAGGTAGATAGGCTACACGGCGTAGATGAATAGGAGTGGGCCGAGATGACATTTGAAGAGTATCGAGCACGAGACGCCTGCGGCCTGGCACAACTGATTGTCACTGGCAAGGTGAAATCCGCTGAGCTGTTGGAACTAGCAATTGCTCGCTGTGAAGAGGTGAACCCTGAGTTGGGTGCAGTTGTGTATAAGCGTTATGAGCAGGCTCGTGCAGAAGCTGATGCTGCACCGGCAGCACCGGCAGCACCGGCTGCAGCGGCTGCACCGGCGGGAAGCCCAGCACTTGGAGGCGTGCCTTTTCTCGTAAAGGACCTGGCGCTCCACGTTTCCAACACCCCACTGAGCTGCGGTTCCCGTAGTTATTCCGGTTTCGTGTCGTCGCATGACTCACCCGCAGTACGTCGTGTGCGTGAAGCCGGTCTGCTGATACTCGGCAAGACCAACGTTCCGGAGTTTGGAATTACTCCATACACCGAGTCCAAAGCGCTTGGTCCGGCTCGAAATCCTTGGAATACCGAACATACTCCCGGTGGATCAAGCGGTGGCTCAGGTGCAGCAGTAGCTGCTGGCATTGTGCCGCTTGCCACTGCGAGTGACGGTGGTGGCTCTATCCGCATTCCGGCATCATGCTGTGGACTCTTTGGCCTCAAGCCCAGCCGCGGCCGCGTGCCTTTGGCTACCGAGGGTTGGGGAGGGGGCGTTGTGGAAGGATGTCTCTCGCGTTCGGTGCGGGACACTGCTGCTTACCTGGACGTGGTGGCGGGCCCGGCTGCTGGCGATTTCTTCCCAACCTCCAAAGAATCGTTCAGTGCCGCGCTACAGCAAGCCCCACCGCAGAGACTCCGTATCGGCTTTAGTACTGCGCATCCATTGGCTGAGTTTGGCGCTGAGGTGCATGCAGACTGCCGTACCGCTGTGCTTGATGCCATGAAGCTTGCGACCGGGCTTGGCCACGTCGTCGAGGAAATCAATCTACCTTGGACATCGGAGTTATACGAGCGCGATTTCCTACCGGTTGTCGTCGCCTCTACTGCGGTGGAGGCAGCCGAGGCCGAGCGGGTGCAAGGGCGCCATTTGCGTTCTGGCGAGCTTGAGACCAACACGCGCCTCATGGTTCAGATGGGTAAGGCCCTGCGGGCCGATGTCTACGCAGCGGCGCTTCAACGGTGGAACGTAACTGCACGTGCCTTTGGCGAGCTCCATCAGAAGTACGACCTTATCTGCACGCCTACTTTGGCCGAGCCGCCCGCTTCAATTGGTCGCTTTGCCTCGCCAGCACTAGAAGAGCTGGTAATTCGAGCAGCGACTCGTCTTGGTCTAACCGGTCTTTTCATGCGCGTGGGACTTGATAAGATCATGGCGCGGCGTATTTTTCAGTACATGCCTTTTAATCCACCCGCTAATATGACTGGGGCGCCAGCGGCATCGCTTCCACTTGCGGTCTCAGCTACCGGTCTACCAATTGGCGTTCAGTTCATGGCACCAATGGGTGCTGACCAATTGGTGTTGTCTTTTTCTGCACAGCTTGAGCAAGCCCAACCATGGTTCGCAAGGATTCCGA
>CAZQIK010000177.1:0-4714 GCA_964593085.1 uncultured Spirochaeta sp. | reverse complement strand
GGGCAGCCTCTTAGAAAGCTGCTTCAGAATCCTGATGTTGTCCGAGCGCATAGTGCTGGGGCATTGAGCCCAAGCGGGCGCACCGCCGTGGACGTCGTACTTGAACTTGTGCGATATCGTCGTGTACAGAACTCGTCTCAGGGCAGCGAACAGCTCCGGTTCGACGCTGCCACGTGCCCCGTCTGTTCCTCTCTTTCCGCATCGCTGCTGTACCGTTTTCCAGCTAAGAACTATTTGCGCTGTCGGGATTGCGGTGTGCTTTTTATGCAACGCTTAATGGCCCACGGCATTCGTTACAACGCAGATTACTTTTTCCGCGAATACGAAAAACAATACGGTAAGAGTTATCTGGAGGATTTTGATCACATTAAAAGTATGGGTGCCGCTCGGATGGCCCACATACTTGATCTATTCAGCGCCTCGTCAGGTCGTGCCACTGGTGCCGCCCCTGCCACCGATGCAAACTGTGTTACACTTTTGGACATTGGTTGCGCGTATGGTCCGTTTATGGCTGCGGCGCAAGAGAGTGGATTAGAGAGCTATGGAATTGATGTAGCCGAAGACGCGGTCAAGTATGTTGTAGAACACCTAAAGTACCAGGCTGCATGCATTCCTGTAGAGGAACTAAACGCTTGGCAGCAATTCGGTCATGACTCTTTTGATGTGGTCACTATGTGGTATGTTATAGAACATTTTGAACGGCTTGATCCGGTTCTAAAGCAGATATCAAGCCTGGTAGAGCCTAACGGAATCTTCGCGTTTTCTACTCCGAACGGCAGCGGTGTTTCGGCACGCAGTGATCATGAGCGCTTTCTGCGCAACTCACCGGAAGACCACTATACCGTTTGGGAAGTAAAGCGCGCGGCTGGAATCCTGAGCCGATATGGCTTTCGGATAGAACGCGTGGTAGTAACCGGACATCACCCGGAGCGAATCCCTGTCCTAGGTCGTTGGGCGGGCTGGCCGCCTATTGGCTGGGTGCTAAAGCGACTCAGCTGTGTGTTTGCTTTGGGCGATACCTTCGAAGTATACGCTCGTAGGGTAGCCTAAACGAAGGTCTGGGACGCTAAAGGGGGTAGAGGACCACAACTATGAGCCTGCTGAGTCACACAGAAAATACTCGCTCCTATGACGACGCTGAACCCCAAACTATTCTGGTACTTGGATCGGCGCTGATGCAGCGCCCTGCATACGAAGCGGCGCACCGGCGTGGTTGGCGAGCGGTAGCCGTTGATCGAGATCCTGACAGTTCTTCGCGACCACGTGCAGCCGAGTTCCTGCAAGCCGATATCGCAGATCCTAACGAGGTGGCACTGGTTGCGGCAACATACGCACAAACTAACCCTGTGCACGGTGTGTTCACGTGTGGTACCGATTTCTCTTACACCGTGGCCGTCACGGCGGAACGGCTTGGGCTTCCGGGAATGCCGCCGGAGGTGGCGTTGCGAGCAAGTAACAAGGAGCTGATGCGGGAGTGTTTCCAAAGGACCGGCATTCGCAGCCCGCGCCACCGTGCATTACCGGACTTTACGGATAAGACACTTGCCGCAGTAGTCGCTGATTTAGGGTTTCCAATGGTTGCTAAGCCTGTGGATAACATGGGCGCCCGCGGGATCCGATTGGTACACGACCCGGACCAGCTGATTACTGCGGTTAGCCTTGCCGCGCAGCAGTCCCGCAGCGGCCGGGTAATCTTGGAACAGCTCATCGACGGTCCGGAGTATAGTATAGATGCTTTAGTCTTTGATGGTCGGATCGTGATAGTGGGAGTAGCTGACCGGCACATTTGTTTCCCGCCGTATTTCGTTGAGATGGGACACACAATCCCCACCGCGCTTGCAGGAACGGAGTACTCAACCCTGATCGCGGGCTTCCGTGCTGCAGTGAGGGCTCTCGGCATTGATTACGGTGCGGCAAAGGGAGATGTCTTTCTTTCTGGTGGAGAAGCGGTGATAGGTGAAATTGCCGCCAGACTATCCGGTGGATATATGTCAGGCTGGACTTTCCCTGCGGCAGCCGAGTTTGAGCCTGTCGAAGCTGCAATGGAACTCGCACTTGGTCTCCGCCCTCGTAACCTGCCGGAATCTCTTCAAGACCTACAACCTCGGAAGACCTCGGCTGAGCGCGCCTGGATATCCATACCAGGTAAGGTTAAGGAGATTAGCGGCCTGCCTGCGGCCGGAGCCGGGTTTTCCACTTCGACTGTCGGTAGAGAGCCTATGTCCGACACAGCGGTACGAACTGTGGCAGCTAAACTCATTGCATGTTTTCCCCGCGCTCAAGCAGGGAGCACCGTCTCGTTTCCCACGAATAACGTAGAGAAATGTGGGAATGTTATTATCTGTGCGGAGCATCGTGAATTGGCTATACAACAGGCGGAGCAGTACGTCCGGAACATATGTACTCGATTAGAACCGGGAAACCCAGTGACATATGACTTCCTATTTGGTGAATCCGGCCGTGAATATCCTTGGGCATTTTGGCCGGTCCACAGTGCGAATCTACAGCACCTCAAACACATGCCGCTTTACTTGACATCGACCCGGGCTTCGTATTTTCCTCATCCTCGCCAGCAGCACGGATCGGTGACAGCTATGAACAGCGAGCCAATTTTGGCCAGGTATATCGCGATTCCGCATCCGGAACTTGAGACCTCACTCGATTATTACGGACGTAATCTGAGCGAAGTTCTTGACATCCTGCACACGAGTTACCGGGTTGAGCCGTGCGTAACGATGCCGAACGGTGAGGCTTACTCAAACGCTGCACTTGGCGCTGTCTTTTGGCGTGCGCTTTTTAAAGGTGGGCTACAGGGAGCCCTATTTATCATCGATACTATTAACAAGGGCGCACCATCAGACGAGGAACTTGCGCGACTCACCGGTAGGTTATGGCACGACAATATTTTAGGCTAGTCTGTATAGGTTTTATTCTTTTTCTCTCCGGCGGGCTCGTGATTGGGCAGTCGTTCGACTCGTCTACTGACGACTACCTTACACTGGATCAGCTTCTTAGCCGAACAGATGCTGTGTTGCAGTGGGACTCTGCGGCAAACCACGGAGTTCTACGCACTCCACGACTGACGCTTGGGTTCTTTGCCGACATGCCATGGGTAGCTCTTGATTACACCGAGTATCAGCGCGCCGCGCCCGTCCGCGAGGTTGAGGGCGAGTTGTTGTTCCCGGAAAGCTACCTTAGCCTTCTGCAAAACGCTGGCCGTGACGTTGATATGGGAACAATAGCGGACGGGCGCCGGGTGGCGGCAATATTCATTGATCCTGGTCATGGCGGGCGAGATCCAGGAGCCATCGGTAAACATACCGTCGACGGATCGTTGTTCGAGATCTATGAAAAAGACATTGTCCTTGATGTTGGCATGAACCTGTACAACTTATTACGAGAGTCATATCCAGATAGACGTGTCGCCATTTCACGGCGCGACGATACATACCTCAGACTGGAAGAACGAACGAATATGGCTAACGAGATGGTGTTAGCGGATAACGAGGTAGTCCTTTTTATTTCGCTCCATGCAAATGCATCCCTTAACACTCGGGCAACTGGATTTGAGGTATGGTATCTATCTCCGGAGGTTTCTCGAGGCGAGCTTATCTCGCGACGCCGTAATGATATAGATGACCCTGACCTACTAAGTATTCTAAACACCCTACGTGATGAGGAGCTCACAATAGAGAGCATTTTGCTTGCTCGTAGTGTTTTAGACGGATTGCACGGTAGAGTGAGCAGCATTACACCCAACCGCGGTTTGAAGATGGAATCGTGGTACGTTGTGAGAAATGCCAAGATGCCCTCAGTTCTCGTAGAGTTAGGCTTTGTCACGAACGCAGATGAAGCGGTCCGTTTATCGCAGTCTGACTACTTGCATAAGCTGACGATGGGCATTTATACTGGGATTTATCAATTTATCAACGACTTCGAAGAATAGCCGTCTATGAAATATAAAATGCGTTTAGCCCGCTCGCAGCAACAGCTGTGGCGAAGTTGCCTTGGAATATTAGCAGGAACACTCGTAGTTTCTCTGTTTTTCTTTTTTATATTTCGGGGACCACTTCATTATCAGGTGCTATTCTTTGCAGATATCAGAACTGGCGAGGTTTCTGGGGAGCGGCGATTGTTGCCACGTCTCAAAGATCGCGAAGACACTGTACTTCAGCTTGTAGAAGAAGTGATACTGGGCCCCGTCGACATTCAGCATTCTAGGCTTGTTCCTCGGAGCACAGACGTTCGTGGCTTGATCTTACGCCACAAGGTGCTGTATCTTGACATTAGTTCAGATGTTTTCCACGACATGGAGGATTCGGACGATTTCTGGACGATACAAAATGCCTTTGAACGGACGATTCGCTTTAACTATCGCGCAATACAAGAGATAGTGTTCACAGTCGACGGTCAAGAGATTGGTGTACCTCGCTACACAGGTTTACCTTTGGTGAACCGGTCACGAGGGGCACCGCAGTAGGGGCATTCGTTTGAAATGCGTTTAAACTCGTTGACAAATGAAATGTCTTCCATATAATTTACCCTGTACATGTTCACCGTATTGGGTTGGAATACTTATAAGGAGATGGGGATGAAACGGTTTTTCGTTGTATTACTCGTGTTGCTTGCGGCGGTTGCTATGCCTGGCTTCACGCAAGAGTCTACACTTATCGATTTTTCTGAATTGCTGGCGGACTGGCCGCCTGATAATCCC
>CAZQIK010000176.1:0-4740 GCA_964593085.1 uncultured Spirochaeta sp. | reverse complement strand
GTGCCCTGGATATGTATGCTGGCTGTGGCTTGTTCACGCTGTTTCTTGCCCGTCGCTTTGCATGCGTCACCGCCGTTGAAAGTGACCCTGCATCGGTGGCAGCACAAAGATTAAATCTGGCCGGTTTGCAACATGTGACGAGCATAGAGGCGCTGGTGGAGGACTGGTGTCGGCAGGACAGCTCACAAGAGCGGTACGATCTAGCCGTGCTTGACCCGCCACGCGCGGGCCTATCCACCACGGTGCGGCAGTATCTGATCAAGGCCGGAATAGGCCGCTTGATTTATGTTTCTTGTGACCCGGCAACTTCTGCTCGGGATGTGGGCTTTCTTATCCATGGTGGTTATCAACTGCTCTCTCGACGTATCTTTGATTTCTATCCTCAAAGCTCGCATATCGAGACGGTAACAGTCCTCCAACAAGAACAGTAAGTCTCATCAAATGGAGTAGAATGAATGGTAGCGGCACTCTTTATCCCATATGCGAGTTCGTCTCAATTTCCGAGAGATAATGTGCTTCTGAAAGACAATATGGATTGTCGTACCCGGCGCGGTTTTTACTGTTCAAGCTACCTGGTTTGGGTTTTCTTCCTCACTACCATGTGTATGACTGGATTTATCACCGGACACTACGCATATGGTCAGGACTTCATAGGTACAGTGGAGGCGCCCTCACGCCGCGTGTTGGGAGGTTTGGTGCGAGGTGGTCCGGTGTTTGCGCCCTCCGGAAGCTGGTACCTGAGTGCAGAAGATCGGTATCTCTACCGGCTTGTACCGGGTAACCTGAGTGCAACGCAGCGTGTTCCTTTACCCGGTCGCCCTACGCAGGCATTAACCGTTGCACCGTGGGGTACGGTTTATGTTGGACTTGAGAACGGCAGCGTCATTGCAATTTCGGAGGCAGGACGGGAGGTGTTTCATATCCGGCCTGAGTACAGCCAAGCTCTTCCGTTTGCACTGGGACCCGATGGTGAGCTGGTGGTTGCCTATCCTGAATCGACAGTGCTACGCGCCTACGGGCCTTCGGGTGTGCTCTTATGGAGCGTGGTGCTTTCCGATGCGCCGATACTGCCAGCAGTGGTAACTACAAACGGCACTATCGTAGTTGCGACCGCAGATCGACGTTTGCATAGAATTGGTCCGGGTGGGGCACGACTTCATGCACGAGAGCTTGAATCTGTGCCCACGTTTGTCCTGGCGCCGAGTAGGATGTACGTGTCCGGGGATGGCGGTAACGCAGATCTTTTGGTTTTGCTATCCGACAGACTCTTGCTCCTGGGCCACGATGGGCAAGGGGAAGTTGGCGGGCAAGCGGACGTTGTGCTGGAGCCGGAATGGAGCGACCTGCGCGAGCTACAACAACTAGACGCAAACTCATTTGTCGGTCTCAGGGCTGGTGGTCAGGCGGTGTATTTGTCTCGGCAGCAGCAACTGACGCTTGCCGAGAACGTTGTCTGGACAAGCTCGGTTGCGGGAGCACCACTGGTAGGCCTCCGCAATGGAGCCCTCATGCTGTTTTCGCCGGTACATGGAATCCGTAGTCGTGCGCCCATTGAGGAGGCCCGTGGGTTCATTCGCGGGACACACGCGTATGGGCATGTGCTGATGGCGGCTGAGAACTGGGGAGTGTATGGGGTGAATGTAGGCATTGACGGCTTTGGTTCCGGCTTGGCGGCGGCCACTCGTGCGGCGGATGTTGGTTGGATTGCTCCTCGTGGAGACTACGCCGCAACCGGCAGACCGTCTGGTGTGGTTTTCCAACGGGACGGGCCTGCCGAATGGCGCTCCATTCCTGACTTTCTTTACCTTGAAGACATCCTCCGAAGCGATTCGGCTTCGGCCAGACGAGAACTGCTTGCTGAGCTCCAGCAGCGTTATCGGCCTGGACGTGCAGGATCGGACATTGTGTATTTGAGATATATTCTCGAGAGCCTTGCTGTCGAAGCCTACTTCAATCCTATCCGCCGTAATGGGACGATTCAAAATGACTTCCCATGGGCCCGTGCCGAGGCTCTGCGCCTCTTAGGAGCCCGGTCTGATTATAGAACGCGCAGCTTCCTTCTGCGAGCTGCAGCGGTCGAGCGAAACCGACAGGTCCGGGTGGTCGTGCTTGAACAGCTGATGAATGTCGGATTCGATCCTGAACTGGATGCCGCACGACGTGCGTTGAGGTACCTAAAAGAGGAAGCAGGCTCTCGACCTTATGAGCCGCTGGCAATGGCTGCACTTCGTACTTTGAGGTTGCTGCGCAGCATTGAGGGTGAGAAGGTAGATCCTTTGCTGCGTGAGGCATATCGGGTGGTTTCGGAGCGGAACTTTTCTCGAGAACTGCGGGAAGACTCGCTTCGGCGTGCCCGTGAGATTGATCAATCTGGGAACGACTCTTATACTGAAGCCGAGAGGTACTAGCTGTGAAAAGACTCATGCTTGCTTTGTTGCTATGCGCTCCGCTGGCGTTATCAGCTTTAGATGTTGCCGAAGATGAACTCTCGCCATATGTCGACACAACAATTGAGTTTCAGAACTATGAAGGACCTCGAGAGGTGGTTCAAACTCTTGAAGAAATACGAGGCATTGGTGCCTTTATTGGTGCGCAATTTGAGCCGGACCCGGGTACGTTTAGCTACTTTGGCCGCTATTCCGTTATTCATGCGGTGGACCCCTCTGTCGATGTTGGACTTGATGCAGATATCATGCTGCTTGCTGAGGATGCCCGCGTCGACCACATTAACAACCTTAGGACAATTCTTAGAGCGTATCTTGAGACTGCTTACGACTACAGCCTCGCAGATGCGAGTTTGCTTGCAGAATACATTACGATTTACAACGCCGTGTTTCGCGGCAATCTGGAGTTCTTTCAAGGGCGATATAAGTCGGTTGTCCTGCAGCACCTCAGTGAGCCAAGCGTCGGCCTCTCGGTGCTGTACTCAGACTGGCCGGGCGGCACAGAGATGGTTATACCTCTGCATGACGGTGGTCGGCCGGGAGCTATTAATGCTGTTGGGCCGCAAGAGCTGTTGGAACCTGAGGTCATTGCTTCACTCCGAGATCGCCCTGATATGGGGATAGAGACTCGGCGCGATATGGTAGATTTGCTTGAGCGCGTTATTGACGAGACCCTTGACGAAGTTGAGGAAGCGCGCGAAGAACTTGAGGCCGAAGAAGAGGAGCTTGCAGAACGTGAACGTGAAGCCCCCGATGAGCTGAGTCCTGAGGAACAAGAGCAAATTGCTGATCAACGTGAAGATGTAGAACGGCGGCAAGCTGAGATTGCAGAACGCGAAGATGCAGTAGAAGAACTCACCGAAGATGTACGACGGCTCCGAGATGAGCTTGCGGAAGACATAGAAACCGTCCTGGATCGCGAAGAAGACGAGCAAGAACAAGAGATTGCTGCGGTCCCGGCGGATCAAGATGAGGGAGAACCTCAGCCGGAAGAGCCAGCAGAGGTTGGAGATCCAGACCCGGAAGCCACGGAAGCTGATCCACGTCTTACTGTGTTTATGTTGGTGCGTCGAGAGAACGGAGTGGTGGTTGGGAGGCTTGCACGAATAGTTGCTGAAACTGGAGAACAGACCGACCAATCCTCCTTAGATATGGTGTATGGCAGGCAATTTCTTGAGTTGGACGGCAATTACATTCTCATAGCCGACGACGCTGGCACCCCGCGTTTGACGCAGGTTGACACAGACTCACTCGAGCCAATTCTGGTTGGTGATCAAGAGATTGCGGCCGGTTCCATGATAGCGACCAGTGGGGGGGCTGTATTTGCAGTAATGCGAGAGGACAACTCATGGTACCTTGGGCGCTTCACTGCTGGACTTGAGCTGCTCGAGCGCTCTCGGGTCGTGGTTGACCCGGATACTTACATCCTGTTCTCAGGCCCACGAGTATATGTACAGACGACCGATGGTAGCGTCCGTCCGCTCAACCAAACCAACATGACAGCGGAGTAACAATGAAGGACTCACCTTTCCTTGGGCGCACCATACAGGTGGTGCAGGATCTATCCGTTGACGAGCAGGTTTACCTGTATGAGAAGACCAGAAAACTAAAATACGCCCTACGACATCATGAGTCCACTGAAGAGTTTCGCCTTGAGCGCAGCGACGGAGCCTTATACCTATTATTTATGGAAGACTCCACGAGGACAAAGGAGTCATTCCGAAACGCCGCGAAATTTCATGGGCTTCGCGTGAATGATTTCACCGCGGCAAGTTCTTCATTTAATAAAAAAGAGAGCATTACCGATACCATCCGAATGTTGACAGGCTACGCCGAGACATCAATTTTTGTAGTGCGAACCAAGCTGGAAGGCGTATGTCGCTGGATGGAGACCTCAATAGGCGAATATGCAGCATCTGCTGGACTCTATAGGCCAGCATTTATCAATGCAGGTGATGGGAGGCATGAGCACCCGACACAAGAGTTCCTAGACGAGTTTAGTTTTCTTGAGCAGCAAAACTGGAGTCGGTCGCATATACACATAGCCTTAGTTGGAGACTTGTTTCATGGCCGTACAGTGCATTCCAAAGTAAATGGCTTGAGGGTGTTCAATGAGGTGGAGGTGGATCTTGTTGCACCGTCAGAGTTGGAAATGCCGCCTTACTATCTTGAGCGAATGCGCGCCAATGGTTTCCAGGTTCGCGTTTTTGCCTCAATAGATGAGTATCTTTCACAGCCGAAAGTTGCACCAACTTGGTATTTTACGCGCTTGCAACTGGAGAGGATGGGGGAGCGG
>CAZQIK010000175.1:0-4750 GCA_964593085.1 uncultured Spirochaeta sp. | reverse complement strand
GAACCGCGGTTCACGAGGGGCTTTTTGCGCCACGCATCAATCCGGCCGCGCTTGGAATTGGTAACGCAACCGGAATCGGTGTTTCGGTTCCTTGGGAAGACTCGTTTCTTGAAGGCTCGAGCGACTTCACAGAGCGCTGGTCTTTGTTCCTTAACTTGCCTTCCTTTAGTTATACGACCGAACGGTTCGGCACAACCTATGGGCACGACCTGTCTATGGGTTTTGGCCCCTCGCGTAGGTTTCTCCTTGGAGGTTCATGGAGTTGGGAAAACGCCGAGTTTAGCGACGGTCGTGCCACCGTTGCCGCTCTTGTTAGGCCAACACGCACACTATCTTTGAGTGCAGTTCGTCGCGGCGTCTTTAGAAGCGGCCCCCACACCACACTGGGACTGGGAGTGCGGCCGCTGGCCTTCCTCGGCTCTATCGGCACTCGGCTGACCTTTGGTGTCGACTGGAACTGGAACCCTGATCACAGCGGCAAACTCGCACTGAGTTCTATGGAAATTGAACCCCTGGCAGGAGTGCGTGTCTCACTGGGCTACGACAACCTCGACGACCGCCTCACGGCGGGACTGCAGTTAAGCGTGTCGCAACTTGAGATTGGAACGCAGGACAGTATTCGAGCAGACTCAGACAACGCCGCTGGCAGCGCCTATGTATTTCTTCCGTATCGTCGCCGTCGTAGCGTTACCCGCGAGGTGGTACCCTCCATTGTCGTGTATGAGCATGCCGATCTCGTTAGAGCTACCCCTCGTATTCGGCCGTGGGATCCCGGACGCCCTTTTTCCGAGATTATTGAGGACATAGATTCCCTAAGTTCCGACCCTTCGGTTAAGGCGGTCTTGTTTGTGAATCAACAGTTTCAGACCTCATTTGCCAACCAGATGGAGATGTACCAGGCGTTGCTTCAACTACGGCAGGCGGGAAAGCGCATCTACTACTATTTCGACAACATTCCACATACCGCATACGCCCTGGCTGCGGCAACAGCCGACACAATTTACCTGCACCCAACCGGCTCGGTGGATGCCCGCGGCTTCCGCTACAGCTCGGTGTACCTGGGTGAGTTTTTTGCACGCTATGGCATTGAGGTCTATAACTTTCGCAGTCATCCCCACAAAAGCAGCTGGGATATGCTGTCGGAGTCAGGCATGAGTGATGCCGAACGCGAAAACTGGGAATCGTACTTAGGGGACATAGACAGGCATTACCGCCAAATGGTCATAGCCGGACGCAAAGAGGCCCTCTCCCCGGATCTTGACACAGTTATAAACCGCGGGCCTTACCTCTCGGCAGCTGATGCTCTGGAGGCAGGATTGGTCGATGCCCTCATGTACCAAGCCGATGTTGAGGAACAAGTAACAGCCGGTCACCGCTTTGCTCGTCTTCGCACCATGTCTCAAGTTCCAGAGATGCAGTACGACTGGGCCCCCACTCCCTTGCGCACCGTTAAGGTAATCTATGCCGCAGGAGACATCGTTCCTGGCAGGGGCATTCGCGGAGTCAACATTGGCGCCGATAGCCTTATTGAGGAAATCCGTTCGGCCCGTGAGAATCCTCTTGTTTCCGGCATTATCCTGCGAATAGACAGCGGCGGCGGCTCGGCACAGGCCTCGGACAGCCTTGCATACGAGATCTCACGCACGGTGGAAGAAGGCCTACCAGTAGTAGTTTCAATGGGAGCCCTTGCCGCATCCGGTGGGTACTACATTGCAGCACCAGCATCACATATTGTGGCAGGTCCGTCGACACTTACTGGTTCTATTGGCGTCATATCGATATTTCCCAACATCGCAGGCCTACTTGAGATGTATGATGTTGGCGCCGACAGCGTCGTAACAAGCCCTATGGCAGATTTCGGCAATCCGTTTGAGAAACTGTCAGATGAAGAAAAACTGCTCGTCGAACGCAGCACGCAAGAGAGCTACCGACGATTTATTGAGCTGGTCGCGTCTTCGCGCAGTCTTAGTCTGGAGCAGGTAGAGGAGATCGCAGGCGGCCGAATATGGAGCGGCTCAAGGGCCCGTGAGATTGGCCTTGTCGATGAGATTGGTGGCTTGGCAGATGCGGTGAGGGCCATGCGCCGCATACTTGGCGTTTCTGATCTCGAGCTCAGCGAGGTGGTGCCTGGTGCATTTTCTCCGCCTTTTTCGGATCTTGTATCCAGCGGCGCTAACCTGAGCTTTCGTGTACTTCCGACTGCATTCAATCCCTTCGTACCGTGGGTACACGGAGTGCCGCCGAACCTGCTTCGAGCATCACGTAAACAGCAGAGATTACTTGAGCTGGCCCTCCTAGAACCTGGGCGCCCGTTGTATGTAATGCCGTACCAGGCAGAATGGCTTGAGTAGGGATCGCCTTTTAAGACAAACGGCGCGTGCCGCACAGCACTTTGCAAACATCGCCGTATTAGATACGCTGCCGCGGAGAGAGGGTGTTATACATGATACTAAGTTGTGGCGAGTCGCTCATAGATTTCGTGCCGGAAACCGACCCCGAAGGCAGAAAGCTCTACAGCCCCTGTCCAGGCGGGTCGCCGTTTAATACCGCAATAGCCGCAGCGCGGCTTGGCGTCCCCACCGCTTTCTTTAGCAAAATCTCCACAGATTTTTTTGGTGATCTTCTCTTCGATCGTCTTGCTCCGAATCAAGTTGGGACCAGTTTCGTTCTTCGGGGACCGGAGCCGACCACATTGGCCTTTGTAGAGCGAGATGAGTCTGGGAATGCCCGTTACGCATTCTACAGCAAAGGAAGCGCTGACCGGACACTAACGGTCGCTGAGCTACCGCACGCTTTGCCAAATGAAATAAGCTGCATACAAATCGGTTCGGTTGCACTTATTCTGGAGCCGGTTGCTACAAGCTTAGAGCGCTTTGTTGAACGCGAAAGTGACACACGTGTCATTGCCTTCGACCCAAATGTTCGCCCCACCGTTATGGAAAATGAAGAAGCCTACCGCGCACGCATACAACGCATACTCAAACACACCAGTATTCTTAAAATCAGTGATGAAGATCTCGAATGGCTCTTTCCAAACCAGCTACCTAACACAGTGGCACGGCAACTCGTCGACGACGGCATTCCCTTTGTTGTACTAACGCAAGGCAAGGACGGGGCAACGGCATTTGGGCCCGGCTTTACCGTTGAGCAAGAAAGCATCCCGGTGCCTGGAGGGGTGGCTGACACAGTTGGTGCTGGCGACTCGTTTCATGGCGGCTTGCTGGCTGCACTGCACTACGCAGGTATGTTAACTCCCGCCGCTATCGGCAGTCTTGATGAATCCGCGGCCCGGAAGGTGTTGCAATTTGCAGGCAGAGTTGCAGCCATTACCTGCTCTCGACCCGGAGCAGATCCACCTTGGGCACAAGAGATGTAGCCATGCGGTAGCGCTATCCCTATGGTCGTGCTATCCTTAAGGGAGCCGCTAGCATAGGGGTAGCCGCCCGCCATCTCTTGAGCACCTACCCGCTTTTACCTGCCGTTATGTGTCGCTGGCAATCACGCCCTGCCAGCTATCATTTCCTGCACGATACTCACCGAGGCACTTGCGCCCAGACGGGTTGCCCCAGCGTCTATCAACGCCAGTGCATCTGTGAATGAGCGAATGCCGCCTGAGGCCTTGACGCCGAAATGGGCTCCAACCTCGGTACGCATGAGTCGAATATCATCTACAGATGCCCCGCCCGAACCAAAACCGGTTGATGTCTTTACAAATACAGCACCGGCCTCAACGCTTAATTGACAGGCCTTCCGCTTGAGTTCATCGGTGAGGTAGCAGGTCTCGATTATGACTTTGACGACTGCCGGATAGGACGCCTGTACAACGGCCGTGATATCATCGCGAACGGTCCGATCATCATCCGAGAGCAATGCGTCAAGTCGAATAACCATATCGATCTCGCGTGCACCGTCAGCAACCGCCACAGCGGCCTCGCGAGTCTTGATATCTTTGGAATGCTGCCCCAGAGGGAACCCGACAACCGAGCATACATCGACCCCGCTATCTTTGAGCTGCAGTGCAGCATGCGCAACCCAAATAGGGTTCACGCACACAGTACTAAAACCAAACTCGGTCGCTTCACGGCATAGAGTATCGATCTCAGCAGCTACTACGTTTGGCCGCAGTAGCGTGTGATCAAAGTACGAAGCAAGTTCGGTAGCGCTCATCGTCATGGTTTACTCCTTAATGGACCGGAACTACGGAATCGAGGTGCGTGAAACTACTCTCAATGCTGAGGATAATCTCAACCCAGGCTTCCGAACTGCGGACCTGTACCGCAGGCGCGGCCGCAATCCGTGTATGTTCCCACGGCCGGTATCCAAGTACGCCCCCGAACCCAAGTGCAAAATCACGAGCTGCAGTGGCGACAACCGAGTCATCACGATATGCGCCAGCCTCATCTCGTATCGCAGTGAGGCCTGCCACTGGATTGCTCCATCGTAAAAGGAGTTCCATCCCAAAATCAAGCCCATCTAAGGACTCTACGCCGACTCGAGTTCGGAGCCAGGTTACGCCGGGGCCGTAAGGTGAACTCAGCGCCATATATTCGCTCTCACCAACAAGCTCCCGCCGGTAGATTGCCCTACTGAGATACTCTGCATCCTCAAAACTTCCCCAGAGGTAATGTGTATCCCCAATTTCCAGAACTCCATCCCAGATAGCCCGGGGCCCTTCACTCCGTACACGCACTCCTCCAAGCAGCGCAAAAATGTTTGGCGCCACAGATTCTTCGGCGCCAAAGACCTCAAG
>CAZQIK010000174.1:0-4775 GCA_964593085.1 uncultured Spirochaeta sp. | reverse complement strand
AACCCTGGCGGGCGTGAATGTGGTACATGAGCTATTTTTCTACAATGCTCTGCGTTGCCGTCTGCCACAAGATCTCCAAGTTCGGGTGGCTGTGCACAACGGGCAGATTGAGTATCACGATAAGTTCGAGCAGATGAAAGGGCCTGCATTTAGCACCTTGGTGGAGATTGAGTCAAAGCATGGCAAACCCCAGTCGGTGTATCTGAGTGAGACGGTGTATACCGCTTTGACGGCCGAGGTCGCCGACTGGCTAACACCGGTGCGGCTCCGGTCCGGAGTGAACCTGTATCGCTACGAACTCAGTTTCGGAGAGTAGGTAAGAGTGGAGAGAAAAAAGTGCGCGTTCTAATATTTTATAACTCTGCCGAGATCGAAAACACTTTTGGTTCTCTGTGTAGGGCGCGCAACTCAGGCGTTGAGCTCAAGCTGCGGGATGAGCTGAGCACCTGCGTCTCGGCGCTCGAGCGCGCTAACTTGGCCCGCAGCAACGGTAATGGCAGCAACGGCAACGGGCATGACGGGGCGCCGGTGGATCTTGTGTATCTCGATGTATCGGGCATGCCAGCGGCCCAGCGAACGCGTAGCCTGAGACGGCTCTTAGCTATTAGCGGCACCGCCGTTGGAATTCTAGACCCACAGGATGAGCTTGCCGACCCTGCTGCTTGGATTCGTGAGGGTGCTGCCGACTACGTTGGTGCGAGGGCGAGTGAGCTAAAGATTAAAGCACGGCGTTTTGAGGAAGTGTTGGAATGGCGTGCGAAACAACTTGAAGATGCAGCCCGGCCGAGCAATGATGATACAGATGCGCGGCACCCAGCCAAGGGAGAACAACGCGTCAATGTACGAAGCGGCGCCTCTGCCAATCTTGAGGTGCATCCGGACTTTCCCTGGGCCCGACTTCCGCTGCTCAATCTCATTCCCTCGCCCTCACAGTGGAGTCTTATACAGACGGGAACTGAGTACAGTTTTGCCATGATGTATGTTGGGTTGGATCTGCAACTTGGTGTGAGTTCCGACTCTCGTGTAGGCCTGTTGCAGAGTTCAGTGAAGGATTTTTGCACGGCTCTAAAAGATGAGATAGCGCCTTTTCACGGCAAACTGTGGTTCTGGAAAGATACATCCGGGTTGGTGCTCTTTCCTTTCGACGGCGAGTCCGGCGACGCAATTGTTGCCGCTATGCGCATTGTCCTCATTCGCCTTTTTTGGCAGGCCGAAGGCCGTACGAACTACGTCACCAAGAACTTCCGTCTTGCACTTGATGTCGGTAATACCGTGTACAGCGACGGTGCACAGCGTGAGACGTTAGTGTCCGACATGGTGAACTTTATGTTCCATCTTGGGGCAAAGCACGCCCGGGACGGCCAGTTTGTAATTTCCACAGAATTGCTCAGTCAGTGCCCCGATGGACTACGCCCCTATTTCGTTCCTAACGGGAGTTTTGGCGGCAAAAAGATTTGGCGCATGCGGGATGTGGTTTTGCCGCACTCCTCCGGAAATAAATAGCTTTATGACTTCCAGAATCCGGGCGTGAACAGAACCATCACGGTGTAAATCTCCAAACGTCCCGTCATCATAAGGAAGCTGAGAAACCACTTTAACGGCTGCGGGAAAAATGCGTAGTTCTGGGTTGGGCCTACAGCATCGAAGCCGGGCCCGATGTTGCCAAGCGTTGCCAGGGCAGTTGAAAGCGCGGTAAGGATGCTAACACCGGCCGTTGCAATGACTATGGTTGAAAGTAAGAGCAGCAATACGTACAAGAACACAAACGCCGAGATAGCAAAAACCATGCGCCGCGCCATAGGAACGCGGTTGAAGCTAATAGGAAAAATTCCGCGTGGGTGGGTAAGGTACCGAAACTCGTTCATTGCCTGCTTAAAAAGCGTGACAATGCGAGCCACCTTGATTCCACCTCCGGTTGAGCCAGCACAGCCTCCAACGAACATGAGACAGAACAGCACGACTCGAGCGACCTGTGGCCACATTTCATAGTCCGCCGTTGCGAACCCGGTTGTTGTGATGATGGAGGCTACCTGAAACGAAGCCAGCCGAAAGCCGTTTGAAAAACTCCCACCCGAGGATGCCGCAAGTGCAACCGTTATAGCCAGCGTGGCGGTAAAAAAGACCAGTAGATAGCTCTTGAACTCAGTATCACGGCGGATTTTGTCTAAGCGGCCGGTAATGAGCGCAAAGTGTAGTAGGAAGTTTGTTCCGGCAAGTACCATGAAGACCGTTATAATGCCGTCCACCAAGGCCGAGTCGTAATGCCCCACACTTGCATTCTTAGGTGAGAATCCACCGGTTGCCAAGGTGCCGAATGTGTGGGTAACCGAGTCAAAGAGGTCCATCCCGGCTCCAAGTAGCAACAGGGTCTGGCCCACGGTCAACCCAAAATATATGAGCCAGAGAATTTTTGCTGTCTGGGCAATACGGGGCGTAACCTTGTCTACCGTCGGCCAAGGGGCTTCTGCCTTGACCAGCTGCCCACCACCAATGCCGATCAGCGGAAACACCGCAACCGAGAGTACGATAATGCCCATACCGCCTAACCAGTGGGTGGTTGAACGCCACAAAAGAATCCCGCGCGGCAGACTCTCAATCTCTGTGAGGATTGACGCACCGGTAGTGGTAAACCCAGACATCGACTCAAAGAATGCATCGGTAAAACTTGGAATAGCACCTGAGATGTAGAACGGCAGGGCGCCCACAAGAGCACACGCTATCCATGACAAGGTCACTACTAAGAATCCAGCTCGCGTGCCTAGTTCACCATGGGTTCCTCGGGTGAGTAGGAGAATGAGCCCCCCTCCTGCGCTAACAATCCCGGCAGGCAGCAGGAAACTCCGAAGCACCCACAACTCCCCGTCGATGTATCCAAGCAGGGCGCTCGGCAAGAGAAAGGCCGCAACGACAATTACAATGGCTGCCAGCATCCGTGCTACCAAGACCGGCCTCATTCGGTGAGCCTCTTACTCTTCTGTTCCATGACCTTAGGCCTTTGTGTCTTGCGGTGCAAAGATTGCCTCAATGCGTCCAAAGTGTTCTTGACGCGAGATTACCACCAGATTATCCCCGGCTTTGAGTACTGTGTGCCCGTCGGGAATAGATGTCCCGCCCGAGTGGGTGACGGAAACAACAAGACTTCCGGGGGGCAGCTCCACGTGACGAAGCTCGGTCTCAAGAACCGGTGCGTTGTGCGTAATAACAAACTCAAGCACTTCGATCTGACCCCCCGAAAGTGAGTGCAGTCCGCGGACGCTACCCTTACGAATAATCTTGAGGATGGCATCTACCATAGATTTTTTTAGACTTATAGCTACATCGATCCCAAGCTTGGTTGAGATATCGGCGTAGCCGGTGTTGTTCACCAGTGCTACCGTGCGCTGTATTCCCATACTACGTGCATACAACGCGGTTACAATGTTGAGCTCTTGATTGTCGGTAACCGCTACTACAAGATCGGCTGTTCCAAACTGCTCTTCCTGGAAGAGCGACTCATCGGTTATGTCTGCGTGAATTGCCGTTGCCGAGCGAAACCGGTTGGCCAGCTCCTTGCACTTCTGATAGTCACGCTCAACGATCTTGAGATTAAGTTTGGGCATGCGTCTTTTTTGTTTCTCCTTCTTGCCCGCAGCATAGCCATGAAAGGTGCCTTCAAGCATGTGCTCGGCAATGAGTTGGCCAATCTTCCCGCCGCCGCCTACCAAGACAACCTTGTTCAACGCGGTCTTGGCTTTTCCCAGACGCTCGAAAACTGTCTCGTTATTCTCAGCAGTTGCTACCACGTAAATCTGGTCGCCTTCCTGAATGCGGTTCTCGCCAGAGGGAATGATATAGTTGTTATTGCGGACAATGAGCGCAATGAGAAAGGGTACATCAATGAGTCTTCCCAGCTCGCGCAAGTACTTGTGAACAATGGGGGAGTGGGCTGCAACGGTAAGGCTCTGCATCTGCAGGTTCGATTTTTCAAAGGACATGACGTCACTTAATGCCCCTTGATCAATACTGGTAACTATCTCACGTGCCGTCTCAATTTCCGGGTTCACAACGTGATCAATGCCCAGAAAGCCAGCGCCAGCAAGGCGGGTGCCGGAGTACTCAATGTTGCGCACCCGCGCAATCTTGTTTGGCACCGTGAACTCGCTTGAGACAAGCGCGCATGAGATCATGTTGATCTCGTCCGAGGTGGTCACCGCTACAAAATAGTCGGCATCCGCCGTGCCAGCCTCCCGCAGAAACTCAATATTGTTCCCGGGGCCGTTGACCACCATACAGTCCAAGCGGTTCGAGACGATCCGGGCCTGTTCCGGCTCGCTCTCTATAACTACAACATCCTGGTTCTCGCGAATGAGTTGTTGCGCAAGCTGAAACCCAACCGCGCCGCCGCCAACTATTACTGTCTTCATGCACTACGCCTCCGGAGCGGTGACCGGTATCTGCACCGTGAATGTGGTGCCCTTGCCGGGAGCGCTGCTCACCTGCAGTGTGCCACCCAGGCGCTGAAGGAAGTCGCGGCAGAAGAGCAGCGCCAGGCCCGCTCCTTTCTCACCGGCAGTGCCGGGTGAGCCGGAGCGCGAGTTCCAGTCAAAGAGCGTTTGCTGGGTGTCTTCCGTCATACCTACGCCGGTGTCTTCAACCGTGATTGTTGCGTGGTCCGTGGAGACCTTTGCTGCCAGCGCTATTGTGCCGTCGGCCGTGAACTTGTTCGCGTTGTTCAGAAGGTTGCGGATCACAAACACCAAGACGTTACGGTCGCAGGTGACCTCTGCACCGCCGGC
>CAZQIK010000173.1:0-4777 GCA_964593085.1 uncultured Spirochaeta sp. | reverse complement strand
GGTATGCTGACCGGGCCTATTACTATCCTGCAATGGTCCTTTGTACGCGAGGATCAGCCCCGACGTGATACAGCCATGGAGATTGCACAGGCGTTGCGGAATGAAGTGCGGGACCTGGAAAAAGCTGGCATTGGAATAATCCAGGTGGACGAACCGGCACTCCGCGAGGGGCTGCCGCTGCGGAGATCCGGCTGGAACGAGTATCTGCACTGGGCCACCTTGGCGTTCCGACTTGCGACAAGCGGCGTCACAAACCAGACCCAGATCCATACCCACATGTGCTACTCGCAGTTTAATGAAATAATCGAGGCAATTTCCGCTTTGGATGCCGACGTCATAACCATAGAAGCGGCTCGATCACGAATGCGTCTCTTGGATGCCTTTGAGAGCTTTGAGTATCCCAACGAGATTGGCCCGGGAATATACGATATTCACTCGCCGCTTGTGCCAAGCGTTGACGGAATTGTGGAACTTCTGGAGCGGGCCCGTGAACGAGTACCGTCCGAGCGCCTGTGGGTAAACCCCGACTGCGGTCTAAAGACGCGCTCATGGAGTGAGGTCGAACCGGCGCTCCGTAATATGGTTGCTGCCGCTCAGCAGATGCGGGCCCAACAGCCAGCCAACGCCGCGGTCACTCGTTAAACTCCAGGCAGAGAGGCAGGTGATCCGAGGCGCGGCGGGCGAGCGAACTTCGATGTGCCCAGGTGTGAATGCTGCTCAGGTGTGCGGTCATCCAGATGCGATCCAGTGGCAACAGCGGAGCATAGGAAGGGAAGGTGCGGCGGGCAGCGTGTTTTGAGAAGGTACGGTCGATGCTGCGCACGAAAGCATTGGGCGGAATCCACTCGTTGAAGTCGCCCATGAAGACCGTTGCCTCGGTTGCAAGATCAATGCGCCGGTTGATGGCACCAAGCAGGGTCCGGGCCTGCTGCTTGCGTACACCCCATTCTACTCCCAGGTGTGTGACAATAACCCACAGCGGACGCCCGGCTATATCCAGTTTAGCAAACACTGCGCGGCGGGCTTCCGCACTGCGAGCACTCCAGGCGGCTGCATTCCCCGGCCTAAGGTCTACGTTCAGGTGTTCGGTAATAGGATAGGGCGTAACGAGCGCATTGCCAAAAGCGCCCTTGTCATCGGCAAAGGTCTGCACAAAGAGCGAATGGTAGTCAGGGTACTCCTGTTGAATGAGTTCTAAAATCTCTGTGGTGTGTGGCGTGTTGGCCCGGACTTCTTGGAGTCCAAGAATAGTTGGGTTTACCTCATCTATAACCCGCAGTACCCGCTCCGGATCGTAGCGCCGGTCGGTGCCTACGCAGCTGTGCAGATTGTAGCTCATGACTCTCTGCACATGATTGCGGGGACGGTTGCCGCTATCGCTGGTGTTGTGACTGGGGTTTTGGTTCTGATGTTCGATCATTTGTGAGTCAACCTTCGTCGTCGCCGGCGTCGTCGCCGTCGCCAGCCTCGGCCCAGCCTGCAATTTTTTTGATAGCCGCTAAGGCGCCGTTTACAATGAGAAAGTAGGCGGCAACCACCAGAATAAACACACCAACACTTACTATGTTGGGATCCGTCAATACATTTCGAATAGCCTCACCAAAGAGAGATAATGCGAATATACCCGGGAGCAGTCCAATGAGCGAGCCCGCTACAAACTGACGTGGAGTGAATCCCACAGCTCCGGTGACGAAGTTGACGACCAAGAATGGGCCAGTCGGAACCATTCGCGAAATAGCAACCGCCCAGGTGCCGTAGGGTTTGATCTTCTCCAGCTGCTCCTTTGCCCGGCGGACAGCCCGCACTTTGCCAAGCCGTTTGCTGTCATGCAGCACCAAACCAAGCGTGTAGTAGATTGCAGCCCCACTGAGGATGCCGATTGTGGAGTAGAGAATTCCCAACCACGGCCCGTGCACCGCAGAAAAGAACACGATAGGCGCGGCAATCGTGACGAACATAGAGATTGCCAACCAGAAAACACCGACGGTAAGGAGCCCTGCCGTCACCGGCCTGTTGTCGTTAATGCTATCGATCCCACGCATCACTTCATCAAAATTGAAATTAATGTCCAGAGCGGCGCGAATATCCGTGCGTGATAGTAAAAAAACACCTCCGATTAGGCCTACCACTACCGCTACGGACAGAATGACCTTTTTTGCGCGTGCGCTCAACTCAAGTGCGCTTGATCTTGCCAGTTTGTGGAGCACAGATTCCGGCTGGGGCGCATGAGCCATATCAAAGTAGTCCATGACCTCATGCGGAACAGTACCGGGTGCCAGAAAGTTCCGGCCTTGCTGTAAACCGTCCCAGTTGTGCACGCGGTCACGCATTGCTCTGCACTTGGAGCCAGCGTTCCGTCTTACTTCGTCCAGCCACTCCTCAACGTTGAGCCCGGCTCGTTGAGCTATAACTCTGTCCTCAAGCTCCTGAACAAAGGCGGGTGTGTCTGATTGTTGCGAGTCTAGAATGATGTTGGCTTCAAGGTCAAAGTTAAAAGAGCGCTGGTTGATATTGGCGGAACCAATTGTGAGGTAGCGGCCGTCGACGATCATGAGTTTTGAGTGCACCTTGACGTCTACGTTTGGATCATCCGGAGAGACCATATTGAAAACACCCAAGCGCCCGTACAGATCGCTCTCCAATAACCGCGCCAAGTGCATAGAGGCGTTGACACCCATAGTGAGTCTTCCAAGTGCGTCCGGCAGCTCGCGGGCCATAATAATAATGACCTCAGGCCCATCTTCCTGCTGAAGCTGCTGTGACAAGGCCTGGGTAACACTGTCGCTGCTAAAGTACTGGTCTTCTATGTAGATGAACTTTGAGGCGTTGTTGATCATGACATGGTAGGCCTCTTTGATCTGGCGCGTGTTGTCCAGTTCTGGTTCCGGATTCGACCGAGTCAGCGAGAGCATGACGGGGACCTTGCGTGCATCTACCTCAAGGCCTTCCGGCCAGAGCGGCTGCTCAACTGGGCTCCACTTGCCGTGCAGCTCAAGATCATGGGCGGCAACTGTATAGAGATCATGAACTATCGGCCCGCTCAAAGCCACTTGCATGTCGTGGTATGGGGTATAGGACTCGCCCTCCGGATTGACTCGTCCCTCATGTGTTGCCGCGTGTTGCTCGGTATCCCACCGGTTATGCGTAAGATCAATTCCGCCTATGAAGGCAAGAACGTCGTCCACAATCACGTACTTCTCGTGTCGGGAGTTGAAGCCGGAGGCGGTCGGTACCAGGTTCAGAGCAAGGTTTGGTAGGCGCGCGGCAGCTTTTTGGAATGCGCCGGAGATATGGTGGTCGGCAGAGAAAAAAGCGGGGGAGCGCCATGCGCAGAGCTGGATCTGCAGGCTTGGCTTGCTTTCTGCAAGCTGTGTCAGCAGTTCCCCAAGGCTGAGTGAGCCCGGGGCAAAGTCTGAGCCGCTCGGGGCAGTGTTTCTGACAAGATAAATGCGGTCGTCAACTCCCCAGCCCACTATGAGAATTCGGTGTTGTGCACGAGCGAAGACATTCGACAGCGCAGCGTAGTATGAGGCGCTGTCCGGGAAAAAGGCCAAAGACTCGGCCTGGTTCCGGTGGGTGTAGTGTTTTTCGGGCTCAAATGAAATGCTCAAAGCAACAGCTCCTCGGGCTCTTCGGTGGTGTACTGCCAATCTGTTGTACTGATAATACTGCGAGAATGAAAAAACGTGCACCCTACACCTTGGGCGTGCACCCTACACCTTGGAGCTGCGGCGCGGCAGGTGTAGGGCGGCGGGGTAAGCTTGACCACCTATACCGTTTCGCGCACCATGCATCAATGCCGGACTTCGTACGAACCATTGACCTATTCTGCGGTGCAGGTGGGCTTTCGGTAGGTTTTGAACAGCTGAGCGGTCTGCCCTTCAAAACAGTATGGGCCAACGACTTCAATGCGTGCGCAGCACATACATTCAACCTCAACTTTGGGCCGGTTTGCCGTTCCGGCGATATTGTAGATCTGCTGCAGGACTTATCTGTTGAGGTGCCTCAGGTCGATGTCGTAATGGGCGGCCCGCCCTGCCAGGGTTTTAGCTTGCTGAACAAGCAGCGCAGCGACGACCCGCGTAAGAAACTCTGGATTCCGTTTATGGAGGTGGTGCGCCGTTCCAGTGCCCGCCTTTTTCTCATGGAGAACGTGGCGCAGCTCTTGGGCTCGCGTGAGCATCAGCAGATGTGCGCTGGCGCGGTTTCCATGGGGTTTACGGTGTGGTCGGGTGCGCTAGTCGCGGCTGACTACGGGGTGCCCCAGACCAGGAAGCGAGCCTTCATTGTCGGCTGCATGGATAGCGACCCGGCCGAGTTCTTTCCGCCGCCAGCGACGCACCGTGTACCGGGCTCGGCGGCGGTGCAGCCCTGGCGCACAGTGGCCGACGCCATAAAGGATCTGCCGCCGCCGGAGGGCACCGAGGTTCGCGACATCGCCCCACCGCTTGATCTACACTTTGGCCGCAACCCAACCGAGAAGAGCCGCGCTCGCTACCGCGCCATACCTGAGCAGGGAATGAATCGTCTGGATCTGCAGCGCGTCGCCCCGGAACTGACTCCCAACTGCTGGATGCGGAAGACCTCCGGCGGTACCGACCTCTTTGGCCGCCTATGGTGGGACCGGCCTGCCTTCACAATTCGCACCGAGTTCTACAAGCCGGAGAAGGGGCGCTATCTGCATCCCGAACAACATCGCCCCATTTCCCACCGCGAGGCCTGCCGCTTTCAGTCCTTTCCAGACAGCTTCCGCTTTACCGGCACTAAGGTTGAGATT
>CAZQIK010000172.1:0-4785 GCA_964593085.1 uncultured Spirochaeta sp. | reverse complement strand
ATACGCGTAGTACGAGTTGATCTTCGCCTTGAGGTTGTCGGGAATGCTGCGGTACTTCAAGAACGCGTTGATCTGCTCCATTTTCTCGCGATATCGACGCTTTGCTACATCAATGTTGGCAATGAGCCCGGCAATACTCCCGATAATGAGACCGTACATAGCGGCGCCAAACAGCTGTATAGGAATTACAAACAGCATCTGCGCTTGACCGCTAGGGGTAATATCCCCGTAACCGATGGTTGTAAGCGTAGTGATAGTCCAGTAGTACGCGGTGATGTAGAGCTCCATACCGCTGAGTCCGGCAGGATTCCCGGAGACCAGGATCCATCCGCAGGAAATAATGTGCGCGGCCATGAGAATCCAGAACACCAATAGAACCAGGCGCACAACTGCCGGGTTCAAGGCCGTCTCACCGACTCGGCGCATGGTACGGTTGAGCTTACCCAGCTTGAACATAGGCAAGGCAAGCAGAAGCCCAAACCCTCCGGTCGGGAGCATGCCAGCAGCAGCCAACAAGAGGGACGGAAACGCCGCAATGCCAGCTGCGACAAGCTCTGTGCGTGGGGGCGAGTGAACAGCCTCATGTGGATCTAGTTCTAATACGCCAGCACCACGCCGTGCTGCCGAAAGCTCAACCCCGACATCGACACAAAATATCAAGGCCACCACGGCCGCGACAAATATGAGAGTGCTTGAGGTGAACGGAAACACTACATACAGGGGAATGAAAATACCAATGCCAAGGGCCAGTATAGCTACGCAGATATCCCACACTCGTTTCCAGAGACTATTTAAATGAAGCATCCTTACTTGTATCGTGAAATTATGACTCAGGCTTAAGCTGTACCACTGCCTGACGCCTCGTGATGAACTACCTGCCGAACTTCCCACTCCCCGTACTCAATGGAGGATGGTTTTTGGATACAACAAAAAACCGTATGAGCCGGGGGCTATTCGAACAACCCCCTGCCTTCCATCTTTTTCCTCTGCCTGCCCCGCAGGTCTCACTGGGAGCCCCGCGGGCCTCACTGGGAGACCTGAAAGATCGGGCAGCCTAAACTTATCATCCAGGGCCAGTACCCTTCCGTTTAGATAAACTTCTGAGCCAAAGAGGGACGCGGCGGTGACAGTGAACTGCTCCTCCGGCCCGGACAAGGTATTGGGCAACTGGAGCACCCCTTCCCGCTTTCTGTCTAGATTAATGACAAGGAGGCTCAAAACCTCGGGGCGCTGCGGATGGCTGTGAAGATAGACCCGCAGTTTCCGGCTACCCCTCCCCCGGTGTTTCACCCGGTACACCATCTCTCCCATAAGAGAGTTCCAGAGAAGGGTTGCCCAGTAGTCAGGATTGGGTTCTCCTGTCTGAAAATTGATTAAACCGTAATCCCCGCCGATGAGGGCTTGGCGGACAACTTGATCATGGCCCGATAAAGCCATTTGACCCAGAGTGTCGAGCCACCAGAGGCTTGAGATAAAGCGATCGGAGACCCCCGGCTCTCCGCCACACTGGGCGTGACCTGTCTCCCCCAGCCACAGTTCTGCTGCAGGAAGATAGCGGCGGGAGAGGCTGCGCACTCTTCGTGCATTTCTGCCGAGTCCGTCAAGGTTATGGGGATTGAGGAGGGTGTAAGGCCCGGCCCTTCGGGTGGCAATGGGGCAGCGGAAGGATTGCTGAGGGTAAAAGTGCCAGGAGAGAATATCCAGGTTGTGTCCTCTGGATGATAAGCCTTTCAGAAAGCGGCGGAGAAAAGGGAGTACTTCGCCAACTATCGGCCACACTACAAGTGCAGGGCCTGCCACCAGACCTCCTCCCTCCTTTTCCATGATCTTTCCCAACTTTCCAACAGCGTCGGCATAGCGCGCCGGGGAGATACCCTTACCATGGAAAAAGCGGTAGGCGTTCACCTCATTGCCAAGCTCCCAGATTGGCAGGCACTTGCCCCGTTTTATGCTGTAGCGGATGAGCGAGCGGGCATTCTTCCCCCTCCAGGTGTCGTCTTCCTTCCGGCGTTCCGGCCCGGCGTTGAGGGTCATGAAGAGCTCCGCTCCGATATCCTGGCAAAACTGTTCAACCCCTTTCCAGCTCTCGCGGTCTATATAATAGCTCCCTTCGGGAGCTTCCTCGGAGCTGCGCCCCACGTGCTTCTTCTTAACCCGATAGGTCAGCTGATCCGCCTCGGTCCCTCCAATCCTCAAATAGGATAGGTAAAGGTGAGAAGCCATCTTGCGAAGTTTCACGTCCTGCAAATCCACCGGCTCAACCCGCGCTGTGCCAAGCCCCCGCTGGGTCCCGGTACTTCCTTCCCACCACAACCCTCCCACCAGAAGGGATGTATCTATAGATGCAGAGATAAACCGGGAGGGGATTTTTTCTACCGGCTGGCTTTCGGGAAGAATGATATATGCTTTAATCCATCCCATTATTGAGTTCGGCTGTTGCCACGTAGTACATGTTGACCTCTTTTACTTTTCAATATGCACTCTGGAAGCTGGCTTCTGAGACCGCGCTGGTCCTACTCACCGGGCTACTTCCTCGCGGTACGCTTCCAGAGGTGCACAGCTACACACTACATTGCGGTCGCCCGCCACGTTGTCTACCCGGCCGACGGCGGGCCAAAACTTGTTGGTCCTCGTCCACGGGTAGGGGTAGGCTCCTTCCTCGCGTGTGTAGGGCCGGTCCCATTCCGTTGCGGTGACGTCTTCCAGGGTGTGCGGAGCCATGCGCAAGGGGCTTGATTCCAATGGCATCTCACCACGTTGGATCTGGTCAATCTCACCCACAATGCGAATCATTGCATCACAAAAGCGGTCAAGCTCCGCGCGGTTCTCACTCTCGGTGGGCTCCACCATGAGCGACCCATGCACCGGCCACGACATGGTCGGCGCGTGAAAGCCGTAGTCGGCTAAGCGTTTGGCCACGTCCTCCACGGTTATTCCAGTCTCTTTCTCCATGGCCCGGAAATCCAGAATGCACTCGTGCGCTACCCGTCCAGTTCTGCCGGTAAAGGCTATGGGTATGTGCGGGGCAAGGCGAGTGGCGATGTAGTTTGTATTGAGAATAGCTTGCTCGGTTGCGCCGCGCAGCCCGTCGCTTCCCATCATGGCGATGTAGCCATACGCAATTGAAAGAACCCCTGCGCTTCCCAGAGGCGCGCCGACAATGACACCGGTCGGGCCGGGCTCATCTAAGGTGCCGGGTAAGAACGGGGTAAGGTGCGCAGCTGTGAGAACCGGGCCAATTCCAGGCCCACCGCCACCGTGCGGAATAGCAAAGGTTTTGTGCAGGTTCAGGTGGCAGACATCGGCCCCAATCTCACCGGGGCTCGTAATTCCTACTTGGGCATTCATATTCGCACCGTCCATGTATACCTGGCCGCCGTTGTCATGGACAATGGCAATTGCGTCGCGGATTTTCTCCTCAAAGACACCATGCGTGGAAGGATAGGTTACCATCATGGCCGCCAGGCGGTCCTTATGCTCGGTTGCTTTTGCTTTCAGGTCTTCCAGGTCTATATCGCCGTTCTCGGCGCTGTTGACCACCACAACCTCCATGCCTGCTATCGTCGCGCTGGCCGGGTTAGTCCCGTGCGCGGAGTCCGGCACAAGGCAGATGCTTCGTTGCAGATCCCCACGGCTGCGATGCCACGCGCGAATAACCAGAAGTCCGGTAAACTCACCATGTGCGCCGCTGTTCGGCTGCAGTGTACAGCCGTGGAAGCCGGTAATGTCCTTGAGCCACGCAGAGAGTTCTTCTGCAATGATCTTGTAGCCGCCAGCCTGCCACGCCGGTGCGTAGGGGTGAATAGCTGCAAACTCTGGCCATGAGACCGGTTCCATGGCCGCTGCTGGATTCAGCTTCATGGTGCAGCTTCCCAGTGCAATCATTGAATGGGCAAGTGAGAGATCCCTGTTCTGGAGCTCGGTGATGTAGCGGAGCAGTGAGGTCTCGCTGTGATAGGTGTTGAACACCCGCTGCGTGAGGTAGGGACTGGTGCGTTCCAGTGCCACCGGAGGGCGCCACACGGTTGTACTCATGCGTTTGCTTAGGCGGTCCACACCACGCGAAACTCCCAGCGCCTCCAGAAGACGCGAGAGTTCGGCGACATCGCTCCGCTCGTCCAGGGTAATTCCAAGGTGCCCGTTAGGATGAGGCCTAAGGTTGAACCCCTCTTTGAGCGCTGCTGCACGTAGACGCTGCTGCGTGACCTCGTCGCTCTGTATCAGCACTGTGTCGAATGTCGTTCCTTCCAGAACCGGGAGTCCGTTCTCTTTGAGAATCTCTTTCAGGGTTGCGGTCAGCAACGAGATCCGACGCGCAATACGGCGCAGCCCCTCCGGACCGTGATACACCGCGTACATGGACGCCATGATTGCCAGCAGCACCTGTGCGGTGCAGATGTTGCTTGTGGCTTTGTCGCGTCGGATGTGCTGTTCGCGGGTCTGGAGTGCCAGCCGCATAGCTGGCCGTCCACGCCGGTCGGTGCTGACGCCAATCAGCCTCCCAGGCATAAGCCGTTTGTGTTTTTCTCGGGTAGCCAGGAAGGCCGCATGTGGCCCCCCGTATCCCAGGGGTACGCCAAAGCGCTGGCTGTTGCCCGTGACGATATCGGCCCCCCACTCACCAGGCGGAGTCAACAAGGTCAGAGCCAGTAGATCTGCAGAGACAATTGCCTGGGCAGAGACGGCATGCAGCTCCTCCACGGTACCGCGATAGTCGTGTACACGGCCGTCGGTTGCCGGGTACGCAAGAACCCCCGCAACATCGCCCTGCTCAAGCTTCCAGTC
>CAZQIK010000171.1:0-4801 GCA_964593085.1 uncultured Spirochaeta sp. | reverse complement strand
CTTGATACCCACGTGCCCATTGTAATCACTCATCCCTGCCTGTCCGGAGAAGTTGAGTTTGAGACTTCAGGATCCGACCGAATGATCATTCGCCCCAGAGGAAAAAAGATTGATTTCCGACTGAAGTGTATTGAAGCCGATAAGTTTCCGGAAATTCAACTTGCAGTTGAAGATGCATATTGGGATTTTCCTCAGAAAGAGTTTATCGAAATGATCTCTCAAACTGTATTTGCTGTTTCAGACGATGAAACCCGTTACTTCATGAATGGTGTCTACATGGAGAATCAAGAAGGTGCTCTTATCATGGTTGCTACTGACGGTCGGCGCTTGGCTCATGTAAAAAAGTATCCCACATCCGATATGAAAGAGTTTCCCGGTATCATCATCCCACCAAAAGTTCTCACCTTAATTCGCAAACAAGCGTCGGGTGAAGGTTCTTTCTCTATTGCCGTTACTGAAAAAAACCTCTTTGTTCGTTTTGAGAATCAAAAAATATCTTCTGCTCTTATTGATGGTCAGTTTCCCAACTATAAACGTGTAATTCCAGAAGAACAAATTCATGAGCTTACAGTTTCGCGAGTTGAACTTGCGGAGGCTCTTAGACGCGTCTCGTTGCTCGTAGAAAAGTCACGGCGAATTTATGTTGATCTCCGACCCGAGGCAATTCTTATGCGAAGTGAGGAAACCGATATAGGAGCTGCAAGCGAAGAAATTTCCTGTGACTACAATGGACCTGAACTAACTATAGCTCTGAACTATTTATACCTTTCCGAGCCACTCAAAGCTATTCAGTCTGAACGTGTACGAGTACGCTTTACTGAATCTAACAAGGCAGTCACATTGCAACCTGATCCGGAGACCGACTACTTTCATATTGTCATGCCTATGCAGCTTGATTAAAAGGAACGGCTTAACCTGAATGGCTTTTACCCGAGTTCGGAGTTTCGGTTTCCGAAATCTTGCTGATGAGACCGTAAAAATCGATGCTTCAGAAGTCTTTCTTGTAGGTGAAAATGGTCAGGGTAAAAGTAATTTTTTAGAAGCGTTGCATTACCTCTGTTACGGCAGCTCCTTTCGCACACGTAGACCGGAACATCTTCTCCGTACAGGTGAAAAGACATTTCGGCTTACTGCTGAGGTCTCGGAACCGGATCAACTCATGGACGAACTCTCGCTTACTTACGACGAAAAAAAGCTTCAGATCTGTTTTGACGGCAAGGTGGTTCAAAACAGAACGGAACTTCTTGAACGGTTTCCCTGTTTTGTTTTCTGTCATGGAGACATTGATTTCATTACCGGCGCACCCGAGATGCAACGATTGTTCTTTGATCAGACGCTAACCTTACTCGACCATCGTTATATCGAACTATTGCGAAATTACCGCCAGATTCTACGGTCTCGTAATGCTTCTATAAAAGATGGACGTAACGATTTACTCAGTGTTTATGACGAACAGCTTGTAGAACACGGCCAGCGGCTCAGTGAAAAGAGAGATCAGGTTGTGAGCGAGTTTAATGAAACTCTAAATGAGGTTTTCGAACGGACGGCTCAGATTAATTCCGAGGTAAAAATACGATATTTGCCATCATGGAAGGCTGGGGAGGGATTGGACACGCTTACTCGTTTCAGAGATAGGGATCTAAGCTTTGGGACAACGACTTCAGGACCGCATCGCGATAGATATCGGTTTCTGAGGGATAATCGCGATTTTACTGATACCGCAAGCACGGGACAGTTGCGACTGCTTTCCTTAGTTCTTCGTACTGCTCAGGTGCGGTACTTTTCAAGTAAAACAAATAAACGACCAATTCTACTCTTGGACGATGTTCTATTAGAGCTGGACCATTCTCGTCGCGAACGGTTCTTGAATGATCTTCCACCCTACGAACAAGCCTTTTTTACATTTCTCCCGCAGGAACCATATGCGAGTTATCGTAAACCAGATACCATTGTATACAAAGTAATTAACGGGCGCTTTGAATTTCAGGAAAAAAATGGAGCCAGCAATGTCTGAGATGAAAAAGGCAGGTGATATTCTCAAAACTTTTTTTGATCGTTCAGTTCTTGCTGAGGGAGAAAAATATTTGCGCTTTTTCGGTGCCTGGGATCAGATTGTCGGCCCAGATCTTTCAGCCCACGCAAAGGCTATTGATATTGTACACGCTTCGGTCGTTGTAGAAGTTGATCATCCTGGTTGGCTGCAGTTGCTGCAGCTACGTGAGCGGAATGTCCTTCAATCCCTCCATCAACGCTTTCCAGATCTAAAAATCACTGGTATGCGATATAGGCTGGTAGAGCCAGACAATTTTACTGCACCAGGACGTGAAGATTTCAATCAATCGAGCCACGTACCTGATGTACCAACCGCGTATGAAAACAGAAAGGATCAATACGCTTCAGGTACAACTGCACACAAAGAAGACTTGCAAACTGACACTGAACATGAGGCTTTGAATGCAATAAGCGACGACGATTTACGCAAAAGTCTTATGCGTCTTGGTGAAGATCTCCGTCGTCGCGAGGAAGACTCTTGATTGTGACCCGATCATTGACACTTCCGAATGCCAAAGCGTATACTACGCGCCCGTTACTACTATTGTCTTAGTTATCAAAGGAGATCTGCGATGAAACGCACATATCAACCCAGTAAGGTCAAACGAAACCGTAAGTTTGGCTTTCGTGCTCGAATGAAAACCAAAGGCGGCCGTTTGGTCCTGAAAAGACGGCGAGCCAAAGGTCGGATCAAATTGTCTGTCGCCGATGAAAAGAAGCCTTACTAAAGATGAGCGACTTCGTTCAAAGCGCAACATAAAGTTAGTCTTCGTGAACGGCAAGGTAGTGCGTGGACGTGGAATGCAGCTTAGACAGGCTGCAAACAATCTTAATCATAATCGCTATCTGGTTGTCACGGAGCGAAAATTTGGTACTGCCGTGCAACGAAATAAAGCCCGTCGAGTTGCGAAAGAGCTGCTTCGCACATCCAAACCCGAGCAAACTCAAGGATTTGACCTCGCGCTGATCGTCTTTCGGGGGGACTACACCTTTTCCGAACGAAGCCGGCAGTTTCGCGTACTACTTGGTAAAGCCGGAATCCTGTAGGAGTCCTCATGGAAAAAAATACTCTCATTGCAGTAATCCTTTCGGTGGTGGTAATCACTGTAGGGTTCATGATTCAAAACGCGTTGTTTCCCCCAGATGACTTTAGTCCCGGGGTAACTTCACCGGCTCAAGAGCGTCCGGTTGAAGCAAGTCCGACCGAAGAGCGTGGGGAGCGCGCAGCCACTCAGACAGTTGAACCACTTCCAGACGTTGGGCGCGTAGTTGGCACCGTTGAGCCTGCGCCCGACCACGAACCTGCAAGCAAAGAATCACACATTCTTCGTACTGATTTGCTGAGAGTGACTTTTGATCCACGCGGCGCAGTTATTACGTCGTTCCAGTTGCTTGATCATCGAGACGGTGATGACCCTGTCGAAATGGTTAAACAAGGTACTGGGACCGACGCAGGATTTACCCTTCATTTTGGTGACGCCGATTCACCCGTTGTAGATGCAGCATTCCATCGACGGGATACTACCGAATCCAACGAAATTGAATTCTATCGCGATTTCCTGGTTCATAGGAACTCAGACAACGGCGAGAACCCTATTCGGTTTCGTGTTCGTCGTATATACCGCTTCAAAGATGGCGAATATCTTGTTGAAGCAGATACCGTCTTTGAAAACTTGAGTGGCGGGGCTGTACCGTTAAATTTTTCGGGCATTGCTTACACAATCGGTTTAGGTCCTCAGATTGGTCCCAGCTTCCAAACGCTTGATGGTCGCAATGAGTATCGACGATTCGCACACTATGATGGAGATCGCACTCGGTATGAGAATCTCAAGGCTGGCGAGGAAGAGGTTTTGGATCGCCGGATCAACTGGACTGCAATTGTTGGTAAGTACTTTGCGCTTGCGGTAGTTCCCGGAACTGTTGAGTATGAAGTGACTTTTGCTAAGGAAGACGTTCCGGGCCTTGTGGAAGGTGCTCAGCTGTTTCTCTCGCGTCCCGTCATTCGGAGCCAGTATCAAACCGATACACTGCGCTACTATGTTGGCCCACGTACCGACTACGCGGTTCGGTACAATATTGCCTCGGAAAATGCATTTGAAACTCGCAATCTTGAACTTGATGAAATGGTTCAGTCGCGGTTTCTCTTGGGTTGGCTTGAAGACTTTCTGAAGTTTTTTCTGAATATTATTTACGGCGTGGTTCCAAATTACGGAATTGCCATTATTCTGCTTACTATTTTGGTAAAACTTGCCACAGCACCTCTTACGAGAAAGAGCTATGAATCTATGGGTCGAATGCAGGAGCTTGCACCTAAGATCCAGGAGATCAAGGAAAAGCACAGTGATAACCCGCAGAAGATGAACCAGATGACTGCGGACTTGTACAAGAAGGAGGGTGTAAACCCCTTAGGTGGGTGTTTGCCTATGCTGCTTCAGTTTCCCTTCTTCATAGCGATGTTCGGACTGTTCAACAACCATTTTGATCTTCGTGGCGCCGTCTTCATTCCTGGTTGGATTACCGACCTTGCAGCTCCCGAGTCGATATTTAACTTCGGTGAGTTTACCTTACCGCTGCTCGGCTGGAATGACCTGAGACTGTTACCCATTGTATTTGTAGCGACACAATTACTCAGCACCAAGTTTATGCAAACTCCTTCGGCACAGGGTGGTCAGATGAAAATGATGACGTATATGCTCCCTGTTGTTTTCTTCTTTGTGCTGTATAATATGCCGTCCGGGCTCCTGGTATA
>CAZQIK010000170.1:1595-4812 GCA_964593085.1 uncultured Spirochaeta sp. | reverse complement strand
ACACTCTTTCCCTACACGACGCTCTTCCGATCTGCGTGGCATATTGAGAACGACCGGCTGTATCTCAACTACTCCCAGCGGATTAACCGGCGCTTTCTGAATGACCTCTCCGGGAACATCGAACGCGCAGACGCGAACTGGCCGGAAATACACATCCAACTTGAGGCTGCGGCCTCAGAGAATTAGCGGAGTCTGGCCTGTGCGCGGCCGTGCGAATTGTTAGGTCCATGTGAGCCTCCTGGAAGAGCACGTGTTTGCTAGGTGAATCTCGTGCCTGTAACTCAACTGGTCTATTCATCAACCTGTGACGCGCGGTTACGCGTCGGTTGTAGCGCCTTGTTGTGCGGTTGAACGCTGGCACTTGCTATAGACAAACTCTGGATCAAGATCGACCCCAGCATTCCATTCTATGGTATCAAAAGACACGCGAACCTGATGGAATGAATCTCGCTCTTTGAGTCTCTTAAAGACACCAAAATCCAAGTAGGGCCGCATGTCCAATATGCCCTTCTCTCCATTTGAGAACTCTACTGACAGAAGATAGTTCTCAAGCGGAATAACGTTTGTAACTGTCGGGTGCAATATTCAACTCCTTACTGTAATGGCTGAATTCTAAACGGCTCTTCACCATTCATTACCAAACCCCAGTCAGCCATAAGTTCTTCTTGGTGTAGCTCGGCCCATGCCAAAACCAGCTTTATTTGCTTTGTAGGTAAAGCGCCTTGAATAAGCTCACACGTTCGAATATCAATCGTTGCCCTATGCTCCCCATAGTAGACGTGAAAATGTGTTCCTTAGGCGCATAATACATCCGAATGATGATGCCATAGAACATCGAGATCGTAGGCATGCGCTAACCTCCTTCGGTAAGCATAACGAAGCCTGGATCCCTTTGCCGCACAACTATTGTTTATCAGGACCCGGTCGAAAACTGTTCTACACGCATTTCTGGTCGCATAAATTCACCAAACTCGGCTCCACCAACATACAAACCCCGCTACCTCCGCAAGCCACGGTATCGTTCCAGTTCACACACGCGTGGTATCTGGATCCACATAACCAACCAGCGGATCCCGCGCAGCCCGGCTGCCGCCCCAATCAACGGCACGCATCAATCCAGCATCGATCCCCGATTCTTACAAAAATCATGATAATGCGTAGTATTGCAGGCTACAAGGTGTCTGAGGTCTATTTCGTCAAAATAACTGAGATGCTGCGAAAAGTTCGCTTTGCACGTCCGTTGGGGGAGTTGTCGTGTTGCAGTGTCCGGGGATGCACCCCAAACAAGACGTATTTGATCATATCACAACTGTGAGCTTAGCGAGCGCGGAACCGTGCATAGAGGTGACAAGCCTGAGCTGCAGGACGGTTATACCTACATCGACTGGCTGGCGTCGATTCTGGAACAGCATGTCTTGGTGGCGGTTTTGGAGGCCATGACAGCGGAGATCACGCGGGCGGATGTAATCATTGAGACCCTACGGACATCAAGGATTCAGAAATCGAGTTCTCAATCCGACATGGATGCTAATCTCAAGGTGCGTACCGCCTTATCGGGGATTCAAGGCAGCATCAGTGCCGATATCCTTAAGGATCGTGAAGATCGTATATGAATGTCTTCTTTGACACATCAGCCCTTGCCAAGTATTTCATTGAGGAAGCCGGAACCGAGCATGTGACCAGTTTGGTACAGGACCCGATCAACTCTTGTTGGGTATTTGAACTTGCGAGGGTCGAGTTCATTTCTTTCGGTTAGTCGCTCAGGCGGACTGGAGTTTTGCAGTTGCCGATAAGAACCTTGCAGAGATAGTAGAGTCGATGGGCTTTTCTAGCATTGTCCCTTAGTCCTTGGGGAAATAAGGTGGCAGCTTGGCCGGAGGTTTGCACATATTCTCGACTATGATGCTGAACCCGAACCTGCGGTAGAAGCCTAACCGAGACCGGTACGGAGTGCCATCGAGTTACCGGTAGCCTGACGAAGCGACCTCCCAAGCTTCCACTTCAGTCTCCATATCCATCATCCATGACAAAACTCCTTGCACCCTGTCGGTCAAACAACATCAGCCATCCCACAATAGGATTGATCTTCCCCGGTTTTCTGGACACGGTATTTACTATACTCGTCGCGGTAACTGCCGTTGAACGATTCGATCATGGCATTGTCGGTCGGTTTGCCGGGGCGCGAAAAATGCAGTCTCACTGTGTTCTCGTACGCCCATAGGACCAGCGCCTTTAAGATAAACTCCCGTCCGTTGTCAAGTCGAAAGGCTTCGGTGACGCCTCAGATTGAGCCCTTCAAGGCAATACAGGCGGTATACATGGTTCTGATGCTCTTGTGCACAGTCGCGAATCTTCATGCGGAGCCATAGTTGTTCGTCGCGGCGAAGCACGTAGTAGTACGAGGAGCGGTTGAGGGAGACCACCTCACATGCACGTTGTATCCCAACTCGATATTCTCTTGTTGAGCCACCGGTTCACTTCCAATCCTCAAGTCGCAAACCATCAATCCGTTTGAACTCAGCTGTGTTGTTCGTGACAAGAGTCAGTTGCTTCGCAAGCGCTTGTGCAGCGATGAGCAAATCCATCGGGCCAATGAGCATGCCCCTGTCTTTCAGGTTCTTCCGAATTCTTCCATACTGCTCGGCATCCGTGTCATCAAAATCAAGCAGCTGAAAAGGCGCAAGAAACTCCAAGAGCGAAATACGATTTCTTTCTGGATAGAGACTGTTGTACACACCGAACTGGAGCTCTGCCACCGTGATGTTTGAGATGAACAATGGCTGGCCGATAACGGCCTTTAATTGCTCAAGTACCTGCGGTGGTTTTCCATTCGTTAAAAAGATGCAGATATTTGTGTCGAGCAGATACACTTATAATCCTTCCCGTTCCTGCATCTCGCCTTGATCTCGGCCCTCGGCCATGAAGTCGTCAGTGAAGCCGTTCAGGCCATGAAGAAAGGTCTCCCACAGCTTATCTTTCGGGAAGAGTACTACCGAATCCCCGACCTTCTGTATGTATACATCGTCGCCTGCGAACTGAAACTCTTTCGGGAGCCGCACTGCCTGGCTCCGGCCATTCTTGAATACTTTTGCCGTCTGCATGATATCTCCTCATCAGGAAATATATACCGTGATGTATATCGCATCAAGCCGCTTCAATGTCACGCCGAGAGGTCTTTTCGCGCCGTGTCAGTGGTTGACTCGTTACCGCAACCGCA
>CAZQIK010000170.1:0-1495 GCA_964593085.1 uncultured Spirochaeta sp. | reverse complement strand
TCAAACAACGATCAAACAAAAACTGGGCTTGCTACGCCCACGCGGGCATATACGCCGCGCGAACCCGATCTCCTTTGTCCATCTCCCGGAAATCCTTGTGGGCGAACAGGACACTTCGAGTGTGTTCATCCGTCGTCTCAAACATTGGTGCCGGGAGCTGGAATAACTCGGTTTGAAAGACCACCTTGTCGATCCCGCTGCCCCGTTCTTCACACACACCGCTGCGCCTCATGAACGAGGCGAGCGCTTCATTGCGGGAGCGGGGCGGGCTGTCAAGAAAGCGTTGCGTGTCCACTAGCGGACGTCCGGGGTTGGTGATCTCCATCCGGTCCGAGAAGATCTCTACCGTGGGGCCGGTGCCTGTCACAAGAAAATCCTGATGAATGATCGCATTGGCAACGAGTTCGCGAATTGCGATGTCGGGAAACATCGGGACGTTCGTACGGAGAGCTTTCCCGATTACTTCGTTGCTCGGGAGTAGATTGGTCACATGCCCGATCAGCCCCTCAAATCCGGAGGCATAGCCTTTTGCCCCTTCCTGTTCACGTACCGTCGACACCCGGTCTCTGTCCTTGTACACGATCACGCGAACTGCTTTCCGTTTGAGTTTCCGGAAGTCCGTAAGCCGCCGGGCAAAAAGGACCGCGCCAAGGTTGGTGATGTCCCACCCGCTGGCAGGTGATTTCCGGATTATCGTATCCGCTGAAAGCGAATGGAGAATCCCATCCCGGTTCTCCGGAAGTGGCATTGACAACAGCTCGAAATAGCCTGGGTAATCGAGAAGCTGAAGCACCTCGTCGTCGGCAACGTTTTCCGCAGCGGTTCCCAGTTCAAACGGGGTTGTGTCAAACACCCGCTATAGCGCCCGTTCCTTCTCAGGAAAATCCTTGAGCTTCTTCTTGGTGGATCCAATACGGATAAACTCGTTTCCTTTGAACCTGACAGGATGCCGGAACGCGGCGGCGATCTCAAGGAGTACAACCGGCTTCCCATCAACATCGAGGGAGGAGAGCGTGAAGTTAATTTTTGGCTCCAGGAGGCGCAGCAACCAACTCTCAAGTTCTTCGTTTCCAACCTTTGCCCTGGCCGGAATAAAGGTGGTGCCGATCAGATGATGGGCAGCATCTTCGACGCCCCAGACCAGATAGCTCTGCGCCTTTCCGAGGAGTGCTGCTGAGTTTGCAAGGGCGGAAATGTACTCGCCGATCTCTTCGGGTTCTGCCTTGTTCTGTTTGAACTCGACCCACTCCGTTTCCTTGGGAAGGCGTTGGAGTTCCTGGAGGAGGCTGGTCAGGTGTTCTGGTGGGTGATTCGTGTGCATCACGGCCATACTACTCCACCGTACCCTGCCCGTTTACGAGCAGGGTAATGTCCGGCCGAAATTCGTCGCCCCCGTTCCTGCACGTTAGTTCAGTCACGACGTGAAAGATATCCGGAAAGATGTTGGTGTGCTCGTCCCATGAGATCGGAAGAGCACACGTCTGAACTCCAGTCA
>CAZQIK010000169.1:0-4819 GCA_964593085.1 uncultured Spirochaeta sp. | reverse complement strand
ATGCTGGCAAAATAGGGATTCTCACGTGTTACGATGTTGAGTTTCCCGAACTTGCGCGCATCATGGGTGAGTGGGGCATGCAGATTCTTTTTGTTCCCTTCTGGACAGATACTAAGAACGGCTACTTGAGGGTGCGCCGTACGGCACAGGCACGCGCAATTGAGAACGAGTGCTATGTGGCTATTACCGGCAGCGTTGGGAACCTACCGCGAGTTGACAACTCCGAAATTCAGTATTCTCAATCGGCGGTGTTTTCACCTTCTGACTTTTCTTTTCCCCACGATGCGGTAATGGCCGAGAGCACGCCAAACACCGAAATGACCCTGGTCGTGGATCTAGACCTGAATAAGCTGAAGGAGTTGCGCGCCGAAGGTTCGGTGAATAATTACAAGGACCGGCGCTTGGATCTGTATCAAATAGAATGGCTTGGTGACCGGTAATGCAGGTAAAACGCCAGAGATGCGACAAGCAAACTTGGCATAAGCCGTAGGCTAAAGGGCAGGCTACTTATAAGCATAAAATAGTTGTGGAGCGCGTGCAGCGTGATTGCAAGAGCCACCGCGAGTAAGGCTATGGACGCCGCTAAAAAATATGTTCCTGCCCGCGTTTGGGCGGGCTTGAGTCTACGCAGGGTAAGCACCGCGGTCACCACGACAACCGTGCATCCAGCATGAAGCGCTGGCACTACCAATGCACGAGTCCATAGAAGGGAAGCAGGAACGGTAACATACGCTGCGTTCTCGATTACCGCAAAGACAAGCGCGGTAGCGGCTGCATGTCGTATGGTTGGCCGAGTTGGACCGGCCTCCGGCCGAAAGACCAGAAAGAACGCTACAAGCTTAGCGGCTTCCTCGGAAAGGGCCGCTACAAAGGAGTGCATGACTGCATAATCGGCAGGAAACCCTGTCGGGAGTACACGGCGACGAATTTCCAAAAAGGCAAGCCCTAGAAGAATACCTATGATTCCGGCTAAGGCGGCATGCAGCAGGCTGCTTGGCGGACTTCTGCGCGCTTGAGACGACAGCAAACGAGGCAGCAGTGCCGCCGGAAGCAGAAGAACGACCAAACGTAGCAGCGTTTCCGGCATGGCCTTGTCCTTTACTGGTTGCGGACTCCGTGCGTTCCGCGAAGCTCGCGAAGTCCGTTTATAACCTTCCGGTTGTCAGCCGCTCGCCCAATCGTAACTCGAATGTGTTCGTGAAGGCCAAAACTAGCAAGGCTGCGTACCGAGACACCGTGCTTTTCAAGTATGCGCACCGCATCGGCTGCCGGACAACCTACGTTAATGCACAAGAAATTCGACTGTGTGGGATAGTACTCCATTCCGATATCCCGCAGCTGCTCCTCGTACCAGATCCGGCCTTCATTGTTAAGTTGAATAGACCGCTCGCGAAATGGAGCATCTTGGAGCGCGGCGGCGGCAGCTGCCTGGGCGGCAAGGCCTACGTTAAAAGGTTGTTTGACGCAGAGCAGGTTCTGAATGAGTTCGGGCTGTCCCATACCATAACCAACACGTAACCCGGCTAAACCATAAATCTTACTAAAGGTGCGGAGTACAATGACATTGGGGTACGCCGCTAAGAGTTCTTTAAATCGCGGAAAATCCGGCGAGTAGGCATACTCGGCGTAGGCTTCGTCTAGTACAACGAGTGTGTCACCGGGCAGTTGTGCAATGAAAGCCGCAATATCATCGTGAGTCCTAAAGGTTCCGGTTGGATTATTTGGGTTGCAGAGAAACACAACTTTCGGATGTGTCCCGTTGTTGAAGGAGCCAATCATGCTTTCCAAGTCATAGCGACCGTTAAGGACAGGATACTCCTGCACGACGCCATCATAGAGCGTAGTGGCAAAGCGATACTGCGAGAAGGTCTCAGCTGCCGTGACTACCGTCTCACCGGGATTGATGTAAGCAGCTGCGATTAAGGTCATGATTTCGTCAGACCCGTTTCCCACAATGATCTGCTCGGGAGACACTCGGTGGTACTCGGCTATCGCTAAGCGCAGCGCGCCAGCTGCCCCGTCAGGGTAGCGGTGTAGCAACTCGGCATTGGTGTGGTACGCAGCTACAGCGGCGGTCGAGGGTCCTAAGGGGTTCTCGTTTGACGAGAGTTTAACTGTATTCGCAGCTTGTTTTCCCGGATGGTATGGATTAAGACGGTCGAGCATAGACCGGGCGGGTATGGCATTGGCATTAGCCACTACGTTTCTCGCTTTCATCGGCTTCCTGCGTGCTGTTGGATTCTGCGTTGTCTGCTGTCCCCGCAGCGGCATCCGAACCCCCCGCAGCGGCCTTGCGTGCTGCGGCTTCTGGACCTTCTGCGGCGGCCTTGCGTGCTGCGGCGGCCTCCCTAGCAGCAACCACCTCCGGCGGTGGATTATTCCTAAGATACTCATGGTCTTGTGAGATATCTACAAGGAGATCTTTTAGTTTCATCTCTATTGATGTCGGAGTAGTTTTTGCAAAAATGAGCTGCCGCGGATTCATAACAGCGGAGCGTACGGCGCGCATGACGAGGTCGAGTTCTTCGTTCGTAAAACCGTTAAGGAGAACAACTCGGTTCTGTAACTCAGGTGCCTCGCGCTGTTCTGGTTTATTATCTCCCATTATAGCATTCCTCCGGGGGCGCTTGCGATCAAGCTTTTGGGGTGTAGTTTTCAGTGCTCCTATCCTTCACAAAGTAATCGTAACTCCTCCAAGATGCAATACATCCATGCCTCATTGCTTGTGACACAAAGAAGTATACACCACTGTCCGTGCTCACGTGACGTTGTCGGAAACCTTTATGCTCAGTATATTTAAGGAGTCAGCGGGCGTAATCAACATCTCAACAAGGAGATTATCTCTATGGACTATGATCGTCTAACGGTTAGGGCCGCCGAGGCCCTGCAACAAGCCACTGCAATTGCTCATCGTCATGATCACGGCATGCTTGAGGTTGAGCACGTGCTCTTGGCTCTACTCGAGCAGCAGGACGGCGTGTTGCCTCCGCTACTTAAACGGCTTGGGGTAGCCGATGGTCAGTTCCGCGAGGTGCTTGAGCGCAGACTAGAACAGTACCCCCGCGTGTACGGCGAATCGGCGCAGATGCAGCTTTCCAGTAAAACAGGCCGCATGCTTGCGAAGTCTGAGGCCGAAGCTCATCTGTTGCACGACCAGTATGTCTCAGGCGAACACATGCTCCTTGCCCTCCTTAAAGACGGCGGCGATATCGCTAAGGACCTACAGGCAGTTGGTGTAACCCGTGACGGTCTTATGACAGCCCTGAAAGCGTTGCGAGGCAATAAGCGGGTAGACAGCCAAGATCCTGAAGCCGGGTACGAGGTGCTCGACAAATATTGCCGGAACCTAACGGGCCTTGCACGCAACGAAAAGCTTGACCCGGTTATTGGGCGCGATGACGAAATACGGCGGGGTATGCAGGGGCTCTCACGGGGCACCAAGAAAAACCCGGGGCTTTTTGGTGGCCCAGGCGGTGGGGAAAACGCAATTGTAGAAGGACTTGCACGTCGTATTGTTTCGGGCGACGTGCCGGAGAGCATTAAAGAAAAAGAAGTGCTGGCGCTCGATCTAGGTGCACTGGTCGCGGGCACCAAGTTTCGTGGAGAGTTTGAGGAACGGCTAAAGGCGGTCATCAAAGAAATAACGGATGCCGATGGCAGAATCATTCTCTTCATAGATGAGCTACACACTATTATGGGAGCAGGCGCAGCAGAGGGTGCTGTAGATGCCTCAAACCTCTTGAAGCCTGCGCTTGCTCGGGGTGAGCTGCGTACCATAGGTGCCACTACCTTAGACGAGTATCGCAAGCACATAGAGAAAGATGCGGCGTTTGAGCGACGTTTTCAAACGGTGTACACCGGAGAGCCCTCGGTTGAAAATACTGTGGCCATTTTGCGCGGCCTAAAAGAGCGTTACGAGGTCCACCACGGAGTTCGCATTCGTGACGAGGCCATTATCGCGGCGGCTGCGCTCTCGGACCGCTACATCACCGCACGGTTCCTGCCGGACAAAGCCATTGATTTAATAGATGAGGCTGCCAGCCGGCTGAAAATGGAGATTGAAAGTCAGCCAATTGAACTTGACCAGCTTGAGCGTCGCATGCTGCAACTGAACATAGAAAAACAGGCGCTCAGTAAAGAAAGCGACCCTGCGTCACGTGAACGACTTGCAACACTTGATCGGGAGCTTGATGAGGTGAAACAGCGGCACGACGCTATGAAGCTTCAGTGGCAAAACGAGAAGCACTCTATTGATGAAGTTCGCGAGCTTAAACAGCAGCTTGAGAACTATAAACTTGAGGAAAACCGCTACGAGCGTGACGGTGACCTGTCGAAGGCTGCCGAGATTAAGCATGGCCTCATTCCGCAGACCGAACGGAAGCTTGCGGAGAAGACCGAGGAAATTGAACGGCTGGCAGGGGAGTCGCGTCTGTTGCGTGAGGAAGTATCTGAGGAAGATATAGCGCTGGTTGTGTCGACATGGACCGGTATTCCGGTAGCAAAGATGTTGCAGTCCGACATGCAAAAATTGTTAAGCCTGGAAGAAACGCTTGGACGGCGAGTGATTGGGCAGACAGAGGCGGTTACCGCAGTCGCGGATGCGATACGGCGGAACAAGAGCGGAATCTCGGACATCAACCGGCCCACTGGTGTCTTTCTTTTTATTGGACCGACCGGCGTTGGAAAGACCGAGTTGGCAAAAACATTGGCCGAGTTCCTCTTCAACGACGACAAGGCGCTTACCCGCATAGACATGAGTGAGTACATGGAAAAGCATGCAGATCAGAAGAGCGTCGTGTAGGGAAAGAGTGTAGATCTC
>CAZQIK010000168.1:0-4879 GCA_964593085.1 uncultured Spirochaeta sp. | reverse complement strand
GGAAGGCATAATTGTTCGTGTACTTGGTAACATGCGTGAGGCTTGGAGCCAGGTTATAGATCTACGGCCGCGCTTGGGACAAATTGAAACCAATCCCCAGTTTGCACAGATTGTTCCACCGACCGAGATGGTTGTTTTGGTTACGCTAGAGACTAAGGTTGGTGAGGTCGAGGGTATGATGAACTTCTGTATCCCCTATCTGACTATTGAACCTATTATTTCTAAGCTTTCGGCACAGTATTGGTACAGTTCTGTACGCCGAGGCACCACAACAGAGAACCTGAATATTTTGCGGGAGCGGCTGGCGACTATTGATGTAAGCCTGGTAGCCGAGATTGGTGCGCTTGATTTAACCGTGCGTGACGTTTTATCGTTACGTGCCGGGGACGTTATCAGGCTACAAAACACCCGCACAACTGATCCTATGACGCTGACTGTCGGCTCTCAGCCAAAGTTTCTGTGTAAAGCGGGTCAGATTGGAAAGAAGCTGGCGGTACAGATTACTAAGAAACTTGAAGACATTGAGCAAGACGACTTTGAGGAACTGACTGCTGAGGAAGGAGAATAAGTATGAGCGACGGATCACTATCCCAAGACGAAATTGATGCTTTGTTGCAGGGTTCCGGTGGGATGGACTTTGCCTCAGATGAGCCGTCAGCGCCTTCTGGTGGTGGGTCGCAGGTCGATCTAGACGGACTCAAACGTATCTTGGCCTCAACAGTTGACTCACAAAAGTCTAACTTATCAATGTTGGTCGGTAAGGACGTGACTATTACCGGTCCCGAGATGGAGGTGGGTTCGGGTTCAGATATTGCTGGTTCTCTTGGCGGCGATGTTGTCCACGTTGGGCTTTCTTTCGGAGGTGGAGTTCAGGGTGATCACGGGTATCTCATGCCCGAGAGTGCCGGGGTTGCTATAGCCGGACCGATGATGGGGCAAGATGAGATCGAGTTAGATGATGCCGCCCTCAATGCGCTGCAGGAAGCCCTGTCGCAAGTTTCGGGACCTGTCGTCACCGCACTTGCCGACTCGTCCGGCAAGGATATAATGAGCGAACCGCCAAGCAACGAAAAGGGTGATCCGGATACGCTTAGCATCCCTGCGCAGATTTTTGCCCCCCGCTATCCCGTAAAAATTGAAGGCGGTGACTCGGGGGAAATAGTCGAGTATTATGATGCTGCGCTCGTTCCACAACTAGTCGCACCGCCACAAGCGCCACCGCAGCAGCAACCGCAGCAGCCGCAACAACAACCTCAACAGGGAGCACAACAGGGTGCAATGGCCGGTTTCGGCGGGGGTATGGGCGGTTTCGGCGGTGGAGCGCCACAACAGCAGATGCAGCCCGGCACCGGACCTAGTGTGCAGTCGGTACAGTTCCCGGATTTACATCCGCAAGATACCGCGCCGGAGCACGGCAACATCGGCCTGCTGATGGACGTGTATATGGAGATGACGGTTGAGCTTGGTCGAACCAAGAAGCTCATCCGTGAGATCCTGGGAATGGGAGAGGGCACGATCATTGAGCTCGATAAGCTTGCGGGGGAGCCTGTTGATATCTTAGTGAATCATAAACTTATAGCAAAAGGTGAAGTGGTGGTTATCGACGAAAACTTCGGCGTGCGCGTAACCGAGATCGTGTCGCCGATGGAACGCGTAACCAATATGTCATAGCCCACGCGCTCTGCGTGGTTCAGTTGATCTGGGAGGGGCAAACTGAAATACCACATGCTCATACTCATTGCGATAGCGACTTTGTTTCCAATGTCGCTCTACGCACAAAACCAGTCTGACTCAGTCACCGTCGATACTGCGCCCGAAGAACAGGCGGCGTCCGAGGCGGATAGTTCTTCTTTAGCAAACGATGAAACCGACATGACCTTTGGCGATGCGGAAGCACAGCCGGAACTGGAAAGTGAAGGCTTTAGCGCCTTTAGTTTTTGGGATCTTGTTCGGATGATTCTGGTACTCGGGTTTGTAATTGGTTCTATCTATGTAGTGTTTTATTTTCTCAAGCGAAGTTCCACACAACGCCTTGCTGGAGGCGCTGGACTGTTGCGCATAGTCGATGAGCACGCGCTTGCCGGTGGTAAGTCGCTGCATCTGATTGAAGTTGGTCGGCAGGTGTTTCTTGTCGGTGCAGCGGACGACTCGGTTGGACTCATCTCAGAGATCACAGACGACGAAACACTCGATACTATTAGACTGGCGGTATCGGTTCAGGCCTCAGAACAACCCAGAGCTTTCTCGGATCTACTTAGCAGTCTTTGGCCGAGTAAGGGTGCTGCTGCAGAAGGCTCACGACAGGGGGCTGTGCGTCGAGATGCCACGCGCGACAATACGGGGGATAACACAAGCGGACTGGAGTCTGTATCCGCGGGGGGTGGTGCCGGAGTAGGTACCTTTGATTTTATCGGACGCCAACGGGATCGCTTACGGCGACTTCGTTAGTACGTCCTTAGGTCGCAGGGCCTGAAGCATTCACTGGGAGGGGAAGAATGCGGAAAGTGATCCTGGCGATTGTAATGCTTAGTTTTGTCTTCTCGGTAGTACCGCCTGTGCTTACGGCACAGGAGGCAACCGGCGAGGAGGCACTCCAGATTCCATTTCTGGACCTGAGCATTCGAGAGCCACAAAACAATCAAGAGGTGGCGCTGTCTTTACAGCTTCTGCTGTTGCTGGCAATGCTCAGTTTAGCGCCGTCATTTATTATCCTCACGACATCGTTTTTACGAATAGCCATAGTCTTGGACTTTATCAAGCGAGCCTTATCGCTGCAGCAGGTACCTCCGAATCAGGTGCTCATGGGCATCGCGCTTTTTCTCACCGTATTTGTTATGTGGCCAACCATTAGCGAAGTTTATGACAACGCGTACCGACCCTTTGCTGACGGTGAGATTGGCTTGGAAGAAGCCTACCAGAATTTTGAAAGCCCAATGCGCGTGTTTATGTACCGGCAAATGCGACACAACCCAGAAACCGGGCAGTTGTTCATGCGAATGAGTGACCTAGAGAGACCCGCCAATCTGTCTGAGGTGCCTACCCACGTGTTGGTGCCAGCGTTCATCTTGCATGAACTTACGGTCGCATTCAAAATTGGTATCCTGTTGTTCTTTCCCTTCATAATTATCGACATGGTTGTAGCTTCTACGCTTATGTCGATGGGGATGATCATGCTGCCACCAATAATGATATCACTTCCGTTCAAGCTGATTCTCTTCGTTCTCGTTGACGGGTGGAGTCTGATAACACGGCAACTTGTTGCAAGTTTTGGAGTATTGTAATGGATTTTGGTTTTGCAGTGAACGTTGTTCGTACCGCCGTACTTTATATTATTCTTGTTTCGGCGCCTACCTTGCTTATTGGTATGTCGGTAGGTCTGGTCATTTCGATTTTCCAGGCAACAACATCGATACAGGAGCAGACCTTGACCTTTGTTCCAAAGATTATAGCAATTCTTGGAGCTGTAGTTCTGTTTGGTCCGTGGATGCTGCGTCTCTTAGTGCAGTTCACGGTTAATCTTATGAACCAGATTCCCATGATGATCCGGTAAGGGTGGCAAGGGTGCGTACATGGCGGCGCTGATTCTTGAAGCACAGCTTTTTTTCCTCGTCTTTGCACGGATTATTGCCCTTGTGCAGACTGCTCCACTGTTGTCTTCGGGTGGGGTGCCGTTTATTGCTAAGACAGCGCTTGCTTTTTTTACCGCTCTTGCGGTGTTGCCTGGTGTTTCCGCGGTGGGATATCCGATACCGGATGCGGCCGGACTCTACGTGCTTCTTCTAATCGGAGAGGCAATGGTTGGAATTGTTATAGGTTTTTTCTTGACGGTTGTCTACTCTGTGTTTTTAGTGTCCGGACAGTTTTTCTCCCTGCAGATGGGATTCGGTGCGTCGCAGGTGTTTGATCCTCTCGCCCAGGTACAGATACCCCTTATGGGTCAGTTCCTCAACGTTGTTGCAATGCTGGTATTTATTAGTACTGGGGGGCTGCAGCGCATTTTTTTGAGTGGTGTTTATGGTTCCTTTCAGGCAATGCGTGCGGTGGATCTAGCCATTCATAGAGAAGATATAGTATGGATGGTGGCAGGGGCCTTGTCACGACTGTTCGAACAAGCGTTGATTATTGCGTTTCCCGTGCTTGGTACACTTATGCTTATCTCGGTCACAATGGGCCTCTTGGCAAAGGCTGCTCCTCAAATGAACCTTCTGATGCTCGGTTTTCCTATTGCAATCAGCGTTGCATTCATTCTTCTGTTCGTAGGTATGCCGCTGATAATGGCCGCATTTAGTCGCGTTATCGACGAGGGTTTCTTGGCAGTAGAGTTTTTTCTCTCACAGCTCTTTGGAGGTAGCGGATGAGTTTGTTTTCTCTAGTCCGCCATACTGACTACCGATACCGCGCCGAAGAGGCGGTTTTTTTTGCTCAACTTGAGAGTTTGCACCTCCAGTGGGTTTCAGCCGAGGAGGAAGGACGAACCGAGGAAGCAACCGAACATAAAATTCGCAAGTCGCGTGAAGAAGGAAAGGTTGCTCGTAGTCAGGACGTGAGCTCGGCTGTTGTCCTCATCTTTGCGTCGGTTGCGCTTGCATTGCTGGCGCCTTTTATTTTGCAGGCTTCAATAGAAATGACAAATTATTTTATTCGCAACTCTACCGAGCTTGATATTACCCATGATAACTTCATTGTACCAGTTTTCTTTTATTACTTTATTCGACTGACATTACCAATTGCGATTGTATGTTTCATTGCCGCCGTACTTGGGAATCTGATGCAGGTGGGCTTTCTCTTTACCACAAAGCCTATTGAGCCGGATCTAAAAAAAATAGCACCGGACCTTGTGAAGTTTATTAAAAAGTCGTTTCTGTCGATGGAGGCCCTG
>CAZQIK010000167.1:0-4935 GCA_964593085.1 uncultured Spirochaeta sp. | reverse complement strand
CGGGTGTATGCGCCCGTCGGATATCAGACGTTCGAGTGAACGGCGTGCAATTTCCTTTCTCACTGGGTCAAAGCACGACACAACAACCGCTTCCGGGGTGTCGTCGATGATGATATCTACACCCGTGAGCGTCTCAAGTGTGCGGATATTCCGCCCCTCGCGACCAATGATGCGCCCCTTCATCTCGTCATTTGGCAGGCTAACCGAAGTTACGGTAAACTCAGCGTTTACCTCTGATGCTATACGCTGTATCGTGCTTACGAGGATTTCACGAGCTTCACGTTCAGCGGTGAGGTTTGTTTCTTGCTCAATCTTGTTCAGCAGACCTTGTGCGTCATGCCGAGCCTCATCTTCAAGCGAACTCACAATAATTCGCTTTGCTTCTTCGGGACTAAGACCGGAGACACGCTCCAGCTCTGCCCTTAGTACTTCTTCTTGATTCTCTAGCGCCAATTCGCGCTCAGTTATCTTCCCTTCACGGTCAAGAAACCTTTGCTGTTGGGTTTCAACATAGGCTGTCTTCTTGTCTAGGCTTTCTTCCTTCTGGAGCACACGCTTTTCATAACGCTGCAATTCATTCCGCCGTTCACGAAGCTCTCGTTCCTGTTCGTTGCGTTCTCGCAGTAACTCATCTTTCGCTTCTAACAGCAGCTCCTTTTTTTCTGCTTCCGCTTCCTTAATTGCATCTTTTTTGACTCTCTCCGCCTTTTGCTCCGACGAAGAAAGCTGAAACCTGGCGTATAGCCAACGAACTGTCCAACCTAGAATAATCCCGAAAAGAGGAAGAGCGATCCACACAACAAGCTGCATTCGCTTCTCCCATACTTATTATTTGTACACTTGAAATTATTCGAGTGTTAGGCTTTTGTCAAGGCGGACTTGAGACACAGTTTCACAGTATGCTAAGAAGAAGGATGGATACTACATCGTTCACGCATATTCTGAATGTTTTTAACGATACGCAAGCACAGTTGTTGGGAGCCTATTTGGTGGAAAAGGACATTCCTCATGTAATTGTCAGTAATCATGACACGGCTTATGCAGGCATCTTTCAGCCGCAACTAGGGTGGGGCTACGTTAGTGCTCCTGAGGAGTATCGTGAAGAAATTATGCGAATTTGGGAGGATCTCCAGCGACCTCAGGATGGAGAGTTTTTACCTGACTGACGGCGCCTGCAATAGCTGCGTGCTTGAGGGCCGATCTCGGATAGGGGTGTACTAAAAAAGATGAAACCGGTAATTGCAAAAAAGACCCGCAAGAAAAACGTGTATTTCACCATTTCATGGAGCGGCTTCTTGCCAGTGGAAAAACATCTCATAAATAATAAAGTACCTTCAATAGCCGGAATTTTTGAACTATACTATTTAGATTCAAATAAGACCTTGAGGTTTATTGGTCGAGACCGGGCTTATTACGGCGGGCTACGCAACACATTGCGCCAAATCTCAGATCCCGCACTACCGTCGGTGGTTGCCATGGAGGAGGTGCCAACCGACAGACCTCTCTACTTCAGATATTCACATGTTGAATCTCAGGATGATATGGACGACCTGTTGTTTTTTTTAGAACAAACGCGTTTCAGCGAACAAGATGTTTTTGAACACTCGGGCAGATACGACAATATATATGTTAACGAACACTCACCCGGCGGGCTACACTCGCTCTAAGTCCCGCTTGTCTGCAAGAGGAACACCACGTACATCGCATAACAGGCAAGAAACGACACCCCACCCAACCTTGGTAGTTCACCTCGCCAGGAATACCCCCACAACAACAGAGTTACCGACACCATTATGGCGAAGTCTATTCCAAACCCAGACTCAAGCACACCAAATCCACCGGAAAGAGCGGCTACGCCAAGCACCAAAAGAGTGTTAAAAACGTTACTGCCAATGATTGCCCCCAGCACCACGCTCGGACGCCCCCGGGCAGCGGCTACGATTGAGGTTGCAAGCTCCGGGGCGCTCGTTCCAATAGCAACAATAGTAATGCCGATAAACCGTTCCGATACACCGAACACCTCCCGAGCAAAGTAGGAGGAATTCTCTACCAGTAGGTGTCCACCACCGGCCAGGGCGGCAACTGCTACAGCCGCCACTACAAGGGGTTTCAGGATTTTCTGGTCTGTCTTAGCCTCCGCCCTCGACTCACTTACTGCAATAGCCTGGGCCTCGGCCGTCAATGATTCACCACCTTGGTTTCCCAAACGATATTGATACAGAACGTAGCCAATAAGCAACGCCACCAAAAACAGACCGACAAGGCGCGTAGTTCCAACTCCAGCGGCTGCTGCGGGCAGCAACAACGCCGCCGCACAGTAGGACAGAAGAATAAAGGGAACTTCCCGCCGCCGAATGCCCTGTGGTAGCGGAATTGCCGCCACAAGAGCCGAGAAACCCAAAATTACTGCAATGTTAATAGTGTTGCTACCAAGGACGTTTCCGAGCGAAACCGCCCCACGTCCTTGAAAGATCGCAAGCACGCTAACAAACAGCTCAGGAGAAGAGGTGCCAAAAGCAACAACCGTTAGGCCAATTACCAGCTCAGACACGCCAAATCTGTCGGCAAGCACCACCGAGGAACGTACAAGGTTCTCGCCACCGATATAGAGAAGGGCAATGCCTAAGATGAGCAGCCCGAAAGGAATCACTAGTCCATAATGCGGTCAAGCGCCGCCTGAGCATCACGTCGCACTACACTTTCCCACTGATTCGAGTACACGACCATATTGAGATCCTCGATAGCAATTACATTGCCGGTGTTGCCTAACGCAACAATGGTAGCGCGGGGTATTCGTAGGTTATCCGATGTAAGGCCACGTTCCCGACGCTCGGTTTGATACCGCATGAAACCGGATAATGCGCGCACCGAGTCGTCGTTGCTGAAGGTGCCCATTGCATTAATCGATGATAGCATCTCATCCTGGTCATACAAACTCTCCGACTGGTAGCGACCAAGCATGCGAGCCATGCTTGGGACGGCACGATCCGCCTTCTCATCCAGGTCGCGAAGGGCGGACAACGCATTCATACGGAGGCTCTTCAGCGCCCGCTCCTCAATGCGAGTTCGCGGGCTCACACTAAGCGCATGTTCAAGCGCCTGCGCCGCAAACTCGGCCTTGTCAGATTCCGTTGCAGTCGAGTTTAGTCCAGCCTGTAAAGCCAGCTCCTTAACCTCGATCGAGGTAGTGCTACGAGTGATATCCATAAGAATATCAGTCGGATCGTCTACAATTTCCGGAAGGGCATCTCGAGCTGTAGCCCGCACCCCACTCTGTGTGGAGTACCAGCTGTTCGCCGCAAAGAAAACAGGCTCAAATCCCACCGGCTCACGCAGCCGCTCAAGTGCTATGACGGTGCTTAACGCCACCGACTCAATCTCACGTCGTTCGTCCAACGGGCTAACCTGGAGGTTCATATTCCGCAGCATAAGTGCAAGCTGACCGGCATACTGAGCCGCATCGATACGTCCTAAGGTACGCACCGCTTCCCGCATAACATTAACCTGCGGATTAATCTCTAACATGTTCCAGACCGCGTCGGCAGACTCCCCCACCCGTTGCTGTCCAAGTTCACGTAAAATCAGAATGATCAGCTGGTTTGCCGCGAAGCGCTCGGTTGTCTGTGAGATATTTTGATAGCCCCGCAGCTGTTCCTCAAGCGCTTCCAGATACACCGGACCAAGATCGCGCGAGTCGAGCTCCACCATGTTCAACATAATTTGATATCGCTGTTCATTTGTGGAGGAGTTCTCATAGAGGCGAGACCACATAGACGCCATTTCGTTTGCGTGGAGAACCATTCCGGTCGGAATGAGAAAAAGACTTAGTGCAAGCATAGTCCGCATAGTTTGTTTTTTGATAATTTCTACTCTCATGAATTGTTACTCCTGCACCTCGCGCGCTATGAACTCACGCTCAAGGCGTTCTAGCGGATTGCCAGACGCGTCAAAATGAGTCTCTACGATAATATTTCCGTTGTCATCATACTCGTAATGAACCGAACGCTGTACTGCACCGGTGGCCCGCCGTACCGTCTCACGGACCAGTGTGCTGCCCTCATACTCATACTCAACATAGCCCAGGCGTCTGTCACGATCATAGCCTAGACGGCTGTCACGGGCTTCATACTGTGTCCTGCGTATCGGACGCCCATCGTTGTTCACTTCAATAGCGAAATACTCCTCAATATCGCCAGCTGGACTGAGACTTTCTATACGGACGAGATTACCCTTGTCATAGATATATGCCGTTGAGCCCATGAGTCCAGCAAAACTCGTAAACACCTGCCAGCTCGTGCGCCGACCCTCGGCGTCGTATCCATAAGTTGAGCGGGTCTGGAATTCTTCAGCGGGATCAAGCTGCTCCTCCATGGTTAAATTGCCTTGCTGATCATATTCGTACTTTCGAATAGCCCGGAGTTGATTCTCTTCATTGTAGAGACGTTCCTCAACCGGCCGCCCGTCCATGAGTTCGTACCGTGTCGCCTGAAGGAGTCGCCCGTCGGCGGTATAACGCAGCTCTTCAAGGAGCCCGGTACCGCTCGGCTCGTAGTTAAGTTCGCGATACGAATCCAGCCGCCCATCACCGCGGAACGACCGTTCGCGAGTCAGCAAATACTCGGTGCGAAAACTTGGCTCGGGCGCTACTTCGGGTTCGGGAATGGCTGCGACTGAGTCGGGCGCTTCCTCAACTGCAGGGGCCGTAGCGCACCCAAACATCGCCAGAGAAAAAGCGAGAGTAAGCACCAAGCCTATGAAAAATGGGCTTTGGTGGAAAACCTGAAAATTTGAGCGGTACGCTTTCATTCCGTACTCCTGTATAGTTTTTGGATGTTCATTGTATGAAGCGATATTGGAACTATGTTGCCCAGTACGATGTGAAGGAGAAAGCTTCACCGAATGAAGCTCACACCGTTCGCTGTAATACTATCGCAG
>CAZQIK010000166.1:0-4935 GCA_964593085.1 uncultured Spirochaeta sp. | reverse complement strand
TGGCATGCCGAGACAGGGTAGTTCGGCCGGATAAAAAAGTGTTGACCCTGGCACTCAATTAAAGGACCTTCCGACAGAGATCATATAATTGAGCCGTACAGGTAGTTACAGCTGAAAGGAGTCACTCATGAGCTCGGTGACAGGGATACACCACATAACAGCAATTTCAGGCGACGCCCAGGAGAACCTAAATTTCTACGTAGGCGTACTTGGTCTACGCCTGGTCAAGAAGTCGATTAACCAAGATGCCCCGGATACGTACCACCTCTTTTTTGCCGACGCCGAAGGCCACCCAGGTACTGACATTACCTTCTTTCCGTGGCCCGGGATGCCAGCCGGACGTTTGGGGCCCGGAGTCTGGGGTGAGGTGCAACTTAGTATTCCCGAGGGTACCCTGGACTTCTGGCAAGCACGCCTGACACACCACGGCCTTAGCGTTGGAGAGCAGGAGCTGCGCTTTGGTGAGCCAACGCTCCCTTTTGCCGACCCACACGGAATGCGGCTCGCCCTGGTCGAGGCGCCCCTCTATGATGGCTTCCGCTTTACGCCCTGGGAAGACTCACCAATAGAGGCGGATAAGCAAATTCGGGCGCTGGCTGGCGTTCGGCTTCCGGAGCACAACAGCACTCCGACTCGCAATTTTCTTGTGGGTGCGCTTGGTATGCAGCGGCTTGCTGAAGAGGCGGGGGGGACACGGTACGGAATAGGCGGCGGGGAGGCAGGCCGCAGGGTGGACCTTCGAGATGAGCGGGAGGCGCCAAGCGGCCGGTGGGGGGTAGGTGCGGTGCATCACGTTGCATGGAGAGTCAAGGATGAGGCTCACCAGTCAGAGCTGCGCGCAAAGATAGTCGGTGAAGGGGTCACGCCCACTCCGGTTATAGACCGATTCTGGTTCAAGTCGGTCTATGTACGGGAGCCGGGGGGAGCGTTGTTCGAGGTTGCAACCGACGGGCCCGGCTTCGCTGTCGACGAGGATCCGGCACACCTTGGAGAAACCTTGGTGCTCCCACCTTCTTTTGAGGCCCAACGAACGCAGATTGAAGCCCTGCTCCCGCAGCTCGGTCCTCCAGGAAACGGTGGCGTCTAAGAATGGGTCCAACACCTTCTGTACCAAGGCTCAAAAACCGAGCACTGCTTGAATGCGCTGCGTAGATCGGAGTAGAGTAGATCTCGGAGTTAAGCTGTGAGTAAGAATGAATTACCCGCTTCGCAAGGTGGGCCGAATGACGGTGGCCTCCCACCGGAGTCCCGCTCCCTTTCGGTTCTGCGCAACGAGGTTGTTGAACGTCTGAAGCTCAACTATGCCTATGACAACATTAATGAACACGAACTGGGTCTGCGCATAGAACATGCCGAGGCGAGTCGGACGCATTCCGAGCTTAGAGCACTGGTCGCCGACCTACCGCTTTTTCTTGAGCCGAACGACGCACCTGGAGGCGGAACCATCACCGGAAACACATCGGTTGCCGCCTCTCTGGTGCCAGAAACCACCAACACCGGAGTCGATACTAATTCCGGCCAGGTGAGCAAGACTGCTACCGTTTTTGCGCTACTCGGCGGTACCGAGCGCCGTGGTATTTGGCGTCCGGCACGCTCCACCAAGGTAATCGCAGTAATGGGTGGAATCAATCTTGACTATAGAAAGGCCCTTTTTCCCCCTGGCCGCACACGCGTTACCGCGCTATGCTTCATGGGTGGGCTCGATATCGTCGTCCCGCCTGGTGTTGAAGTCGAGGTGACCGCACTACCGATTCTCGGTGGAGTGGACAATCATACCGATAGTCCGGAAGACCCATCGGCGCCGATACTGGAGATACGCGCCGTTGCAATTATGGGCGGTGTCGATATCAGAACCAAGAAGCCCAAAAGTTAGAATGGATACCCAATAGCAAGGTTGTAGACCAAGTTGTCGCGTAACCACTCAGGTTCCAATGGCTGCATGCCCTGAATCAGCCATCCATTTCGCTCTTCGATCCACGGCTTCCGCACAGGAAAAGCCACATCTAGTCGCAAGACTGCGAAGCCGGGATCAAAACGCAGCCCTATCCCGCTACCCACAGCCAGATCATTAAGAAAGGTCTCAAGGCCGAACTCACCTTCCTTGCTGTCGGTATCGCCCGGCAGTTCCCAAATGTTACCGATATCCCAGAAAACGGCTCCACGAAAGAGTGTTGTAATGGGATATCTGAGCTCCAGGTTTGTCTCAAGCCGCAGCGCGCCCGTTCGGTCGGCAAAGTTGTCATTCTCCGGGGCAATACTCCCTGGCCCAATACTCCGCGCCGCAAAGGCGCGCATGCTATTGGTTCCGCCCACCGAAAATTTTCGAATACGCGGTAGCGTGTCGGAGTTCCCATAGGCATAGCCCATTCCCGCCAGCAGACGCATAGCGATTCTTTGTGAACCAATGAGCGGAATAAATTGCCTGAAATCGGCGTCCGTGCGGACAAACTGTGCATAGGGAGTATTAAGGTACACCGCAGGCTCATCATCATCGCTGTCATCTGTACCGGAAAGCTGTTGAACCAGGTTGAGCACCGCACCCGATGACTCAAGTCCAAGTTGAAAATAGTGTACCGCTCGGCTTTCATTGCGATCTTGATTGCTGTAGATCAAGCTATATCTGCTACCTGCGAGAAACTGTTGTTCAAAGCTGCGAGCAAGAAGCGGATTAGCGTCCAGCTGCTGTTCAAACTCGGAAGCAAACTCACCGGAACGAACAAACGTAATGTCAACCGGATCCAGTTCATGTCTGAGTCGAGGGTTGCTTCTCCACGAATAACCGAACCGCGCGTTCGCTGAGTCGAGCCGATAGCTTTCGACGCGTGTCAACGACTGTATCCCTAGTCGTATTCGCGTTCGTGGAAGTGAACCGGTACGCGCCTGGTCAACCGCAAATGGCGCTGGCACTCGAGGAAAGCTCAATCCAGCCTCGGCACCATACTCATAAGAGCCGATTACTCTCCCCGCCTCCTCGCGCAACCGTGTCTCCAGCGCTGCATTCGTCTGAACACTGAGCTCTTCGGCACCACCAAAAGCGTTCATATCACGGTAGGCGAGGTTAACGGCCGGGCCGGCAAAGTCATCGGAACGCGAAACCGCCTGGAGTTCGGCCTGTACCAAACGCGACGGCGCGGGAGTAAGATACACATATGCATCAAGCCGATTCGGCTCGACGGTCTCGCGATAGCGAATGGAGGTAAACTGGAAAATACCGAGATCGCTTAACCTACTCAAGCTCCGCAAGTGGTCTGTTCTTCGGTAAAGATCTCCCGGCTCGATATCTAGAGCATTCAAGACAATGGAGCTTCGGTAGGCTGTGCCCGACTGTACTATATAGACCCGTTCTGCAATCTGCTCGAGTTCATCAAGTTTCTCCGGTGGATCCTCACTTTCCACCGAGTACTCAAGATAAAGAAAAATCCTGCGTAGACGATACTGGCGCGCAGCACGTGCAGAGATATCTTCCCGCACATCAAGACTCAGATCTACCTTTTTTCGATCTCGATCACGCCGTCCCTCAAAAATGAGGTGTTCAGTACTGAAAGCATAAAATCCTTGATCTTTGAGTTCGGCGTCTATGCGGATTCGCTCCTGCTCAAGGGCGTCGAGGTGATACGAGTCGCCTCTGCTGAGCTCGCTAAGCTCAAGTTGGCGTGCAATGGCCTCGTCGATAGTAGATAGGTACTCGGGCCGCTCGCTTTCATCTGTATCGCCAGCTCCGTAGCGGAGCTCTCCGAATTGATACCTTTGTCCGGGTCGTATCTCGTAACTCAGCCTAACGCGGTCTGTACGAGGATTCTCAACGTCGTAGCTCAATTCGGCGTCGAAATAGCCCCAGGCATAGCTGGTGTTCCGCAAGCGCTGGGCGTTGGATTCCGGAATATCCGCGGTGAACCGCACCGGAGCTTCGGCAAAACGGTTTTGCACCCAACTTTGCATGCCTTCCGCGTCTTCACCACCCATAAGCTGGAATAACTGCAACCGCGGGCGCCAGAGCCCCAGCAGCGAACTATTGGGCTGAGGGCGCAATGCCGAGTCATAGGCCCTTTGAAGCGCCCGTCGCTCCCCCAGGGGCATAGGCTCGGCAATAGTGATGTCCGCCCCAAGGTAGAGTTCGGGTTGCTCGTTACTGCCGCGAACCGTGGCACACGAAGTAGTAACGACCAGACAAAGAACCGCAAAGACGAAGCGATACCGGATAACTCGGCTATTGTACGGAGAGGTCATGGAGTTAAGACCGATCCTGTTCAAAACCTGAGTTAGGAAGCTGTGTGTCGGTTTCTTCTTGTGGCCGCCGGAATAGGTCCAGAAAGCGGTCAAAGCGCCGCGTGTATACGAGGGCAACGCCGGTCGTAGCCTGTGTACCTTCGATTGGACCTTCATATTCCCGACGCTGAAAGCCACGAATACGATATCGACCGTCCTCTGTTATAAGATACTCAACCACAACATCTCCTGCGAAACCATCTACATCGTCACTTTCACGACTTTCACCCTCAATCTCAAATCGTCCGCCCAGCTCGATACTCACTCGATCCTCAAAGAACTGTCGAGTTAGCTGCACCTGAAGCTCGGTTCGCCCTTCCGGCCCCTCTTCCCCGATCTCTTCATATGATTCAATCTCAAAGGTAAGATCCAAGCCAGGCACAAGACGTGCCGAGATAATGTTTAGCTGGCGGCTGAGCAAACGGGCAGCACTGCTCCGAGCTCCGGAGGCGACAGCCGCTCCCTCCTCAAATCCGGTGAACTCCTCCCCCAGAAATTGGTTAAACACCAGCAACGCAAATGCCTGTCTATTGCGCTCGGCCTCGTTTTCGTTGACCTGCTGCAATCTATTGTAGACGGTACCGGCAAGGGCTCCTCGTTCGGCTGACGGCATATCAAGTTGGAAGCTGATCTCAGGTGCGCTCATTGTGCCTTGCAGTTCCAGTAGTA
>CAZQIK010000165.1:0-4949 GCA_964593085.1 uncultured Spirochaeta sp. | reverse complement strand
ACCAGCCGCGCCACCAGCCGCCGTTGCCAGGGTGGAAACGCTCGCCGGATAGTCAATAAGCACAACCGGCCGGTCGGAGGGCAGTTGGGGCTCGACTGCGTCAACCATGAGCCGGTCAAACACGGTATTCCAGTCGTCTTCTGGGCCTACGCTCAGACCGGCCTGAACTGCGGCGTGTCGCAAGGAACCGTCGCTCTGGTGCGCTGCTAGGTCAACTCCGCTGTACTCTCGTACCGCGTCACGTACCGTGACCGTGTGTAGGGGCTGCGATGCGCGCTTTATGGAGGCGGGATCAGCCCCCGGTGTGCCTGCAAGCGCCGCGCATAACGCCTGCAGCATGTCCGAGGCAAGCTGCAGTGACTGCCGGTAGTCGGCATTGAGCATGTACCACTCAAGCATGGTGAACTCGGGGTTATGCGCCGTACCCATCTGCTCGTCGTTCCGAAAGCACTTGCCAACTTCAAAAAGGTTGCCGTACCCGCGCGGAATGAGCTGCTTGAGCCAGAGTTCCGGAGATGGAACAAGGTAGAGCGGCACTGAACTCCCGGAGCGAAAGTACTCGGTAGAAAAAACCTCAAGGTGCGCCTCTGGAATGAGGTAGGGAGCAAGGCGCGGGGTCTCGACCTCCAAAAAGGAGTGCTCGGAAAAAAAGGCCCGCAGCTCACGCATAAGAGCGGCGCGGAAGCGGGCCATGTTTAGTTCCATCTTGGCATTGCTTAGGCGAGCCGTTCCAGCCGCCGGAAGCACTCCTCCAGCAATGCGGGTGAGGTAGCAAAGTTGATCCGCTGAAAGCCCTTACCGCCGGTTCCAAAGTCCGGCCCATGTGAGAGTTCAAGCTCTGCCACGGTGCGGAGTTTCTCCTGGAACACTTCGTCGGAGAGCCCGTAGGAGGCCATGAAGTCGTGGAAGCCTACCCAGGCAATAAAACTAATCTCAGGGGCAAAGAGCCGGGGCTTGAGACTGCACTCGGCACAAAGCCGCTCAAGGTGTACGAGGTTGGCGTGGAGCTGCTTGCCCAAAGCTTTGAGCCATATGTCACCGGAGCGGTACCCGGCTTCGGAGCTTATCATGCCAAAGATATGAGGATGATCAAGACCGTTAGCTTTGAGGCCCGCACGAAAACGGCGGCGCAGAGGACGGTTAGGAATGACTGCAAACGCTACCGACGCACCAGGAATGTTAAAAGTCTTGCTAGGCGAGACCAGCGATATTACCTGTGCTCCGGTGGGTGAATCTTCGTCATCCGCCCTGAGAAAAGCGTCAATCGGGAGAAACGCATGTGGTTTGGCGTCGCCTTGGTGAGCGTTGTCCGCATGGTCGGCGGGCTCTACGTGAGCGATGTCCGCATGGATCTCATCTGCAATGATGGTGACCTCGTAGTGCCTGCACAACTCGGCAAGTGCGGACAGTTCAGTCGCAGACCAGACGCGACCAACCGGGTTATGGGGCGAACACAGCAGCATGAGCCGGGCGCCAGCCTGAAAGATTGCTTCCAGTCCCACCAAGTCCATGTGATAGGTGTCGTTTTCAAGAACAAGCGGGTTCTCCGCAACCTCGCGGCCCTTCGCCTTTACGGAGTCAAAAAAGGGAGCGTACACTGGAGGTTGCACAACGACCTTGTCACCGGGTTTCGACAGCAGCTCAACCGCGGTGCGCAGTGCTGGCATAACGGCGGGCACTACTACGCAGTGTTCACGCGCTATGCTGCGGTCGTGATGCCGCAGCTGAAACTCACGAAACGCCTCATAGAGGCTTTCAGGCGGTAGTGTGTAACCGAAAACCGGGTGGTCGGCACGCGCGTGCAGCGCGCTTGTTATTTCCGGAGCTACCGCAAAGTCCATATCCGCAACCCAGAACGGCAACCGCCCTTCCGGAAGGAGGTCCCACTTAGCGGCGCCGGTACCACGACGATCAACCGTTATAGAAAAGTCGTCAGCTGTCATTGCTTGTGCCTTTGAATCTTTCATGTGTCATTTGGGTATAGCTTGACCATCGGCTCCTGTCAAGTCTCGCGCCCATTTCCCAGCAATTCTTCCTGGGGACCGGTCCGTATGGAGAAGTGCTGCGCGTATCCGTCAAAGCGTGACAGTCAGGTATGGACTGTAGTATATTGAGGAGAATATGGATGCAATAATCGCGGCCATGGATGGCGAACTTGCGGCCGTGCGTGCTGCTATGAAGGACGTGACCGAGCATGCTGGTGCCACCGGGAGTGTAGCAAGCGGCACCTTGTACGGGCGTCCGGTTGTTGTCGCGCGTTCTGGAGTCGGTAAAGTTATGGCGGCAATGTGCGCCCAAGAAATCATCTCCACCTATCAACCAGAACGCATTATCCTCATTGGAATTGCCGGTGCTCTTCACGAGCAGCTATCAATTGGTGACACGGTGCTGGGAGCGGATGTGCTGCAGTACGACATGGACGCTTCTGCATTGGGCTTTGCTGTGGGCGAGGTGCCGTACACACCGTACAGGTTCCTGCACTCCGACCCGGCCATGCTTGCAACGGCATCGCTGGTCGACTCAAGCCTGGGCGCTGTACTGCAGGGCCGGATTCTCAGTGGCGACCGATTTGTGAGCAACATAGGGGAGTCGGATCCGGCGCTACTTCGCGTGCTCCAAGAAGATCTTGCAGGCGATGTCGTTGAGATGGAGGGTGCCGCACTTGCCTTTGCCGCAACCGTGAACTGCATTCCTTTTTTGATCATAAGAACGATATCGGACCACGTGACTGCAAAGCCGACTATTCGGCTGAAACAGTTTCTGAGGCAGACATCTCAAAACAATTTACGCTTTGTCGCTGCATTGCTCGACGCACCTGTGCCTGCATGAAGCATTGCTACAAGCACACAACGCAGAAAGCTGCCTGCGTATACATCGACCTGAATCTATATATAACATTCATTCCATAGGAGTTCTCAATGACAACACTACAGGAAGGCGACACCGCCTCTGGGTTTCATATTATCTCGGTACATCCTTTGCCGGAGATCCGAGCAACCGGAGTCTGGGCCCGCCACGAACGCACCGGCTTTGAGTTATACCATGTTGTGTGTGACGACCCAGAGAATCTTGCTGCGGTTTCCTTTTTCACCCTGCCTCGTGACTCTACCGGCGTTGCTCATATTCTTGAGCACACTGTACTGTGCGGGTCCGAGAAGTACCCGGTTAAGGATCCGTTTTTGCTGCTGCTCAAAGGCAGTATGAGTACCTTTCTCAATGCGTTCACCTTTCCGGACAAGACCGTGTACCCGGCGGCAAGTACCGTTGATAAAGATCTCTTCAACATCCTTGAGGTCTACGGCGACGCGGTCTTTTTTCCCTTGCTGCGCAAGGAGTTCTTTCAGCAGGAGGGCCACAGGTTCGTACTGAGCAAGGACGGCTCTTTGGCTCTAAGCGGCGTCGTGTTCAACGAAATGAAGGGTAACTACTCAACGCAAGAAGGCATAGAGGGAGACTGGAGCTACCGCGCGCTGCTGCCCGACACGGAGTATGCCTTTGACTCCGGCGGAGACCCGGAGTGCATTCCTTCTCTGAGCTACGAGGCCTTCCGGGCCTTTCATGAAACCTACTATCACCCGTCCAATGCAAAAGCCTTTGTGTATGGCGATATACCCACTGAGCGCTATCTGGAGTTTTACGAGACTCGGTTTCTCTCGCGCTTTGAAAAGGGGCAGGGCGACTTCCATGTAGAGCCACAAATCCGTTGGAGCGAGCCGCGTGAGCATGTCGCCTACTATCCGGTGGCCGCTGACGATACGGTGACAGACAAGACATCGGTTACTATGAACTGGTTGCTGGATCCGGTACGTGATCCCGAACGAACACTTGAGTTGGAGCTGCTGGCCGAGGTACTTCTGGGAAGTTCAGCCTCACCCTTGTACCGAGTCGTTGTAGAGTCTGACCTTGGTGAAGATCTTTCATCCGCCAGTGGCATAGAGACCGAGCTTGCCGAGGTGGTCTTCTCGGTTGGAATGCGCGGTACGAATCCCGAGTCTAAAGAGGCGGTGGAGGAGCTCATACTCAACGAGCTTCGGCGTCTCGTGCGTGAGGGAATTGACGCGCAGCTGCTTGAGGGTGCGCTGCGAAAGCTCGAGTTCCGCAACCGTGAACTTAAAACCGGCAGTTCCTTTGGGCTGCGTTTAATGCGCCGCTCGCTGCGTGGCTGGATGAACGGCGCACGGCCCGAGGCAACCATGCTCTTCACCCCCTACGTCGAGGCACTGCGCAGCCGGCTTTCACAAGATCCACGGCTACTGGAAAGCGTTATACAGGCCCGGCTACTTGCCAACAATCACCGCGCTACCATTGTGGTGCGTCCCGACCCCGAGCTCTCGGCGCGCCGGGCTGCAGATGAGCGCCAATTCCTTGCAACCAAGGAAGCCGAATTGACTGATGCAGATCGCGAGCAGATACAGCAAGAGCAGGCGGCTCTGGCGGCCGCGCAGGGAACACCGGATGATCCGGCAGCGGTTGCTGGCATTCCTTTTCTTGAGCGCAGCGATGTTCCGCGGGACATTATCCGCATTCCTATGACGAATACGAAGATAGGCGGTGTTCCGGTCTTCTACCATGAGAGTTTCACCAACGACATCGTCTACCTGGACTTTGCCTTTAATCTGCAGGGGCTCACCGAGGAGCAGCTGCAGATCCTGCCGGTGCTGGCCGAGGCGCTGACCGAGTGTGGACTTGTAGACATGAGCTACGACGAGCTGGCGCGACAAATTGACCTTGTCAGTGGCGGCGTTCATACGGGGCTTGAGGTAGGAAGTATTCTCACCCCGGACGGCGACCCGCGACCCGACGGCGCCTATGGGCGCTACTTCACCCTGCGAATTAAGGCCCTTGAACACTCGCTTTCCGAGGCCCTGGATCTGCTCAGCCGGATGCTGCGAGAGGCGGATGTTCGCCCCGGTCGTAGACTGAGCGATGTAGTATCAGAGAGTCGCAAC
>CAZQIK010000164.1:0-4950 GCA_964593085.1 uncultured Spirochaeta sp. | reverse complement strand
CCCCGACGGCATGCGATGTCATGATCCGCGACGCGTGCAGTACCTACGAGACCATTTCGCGGTAGCCCTGGATGCAATCCAAGAAGGCATAGACCTACGTGGTTACTTTGTCTGGAGTCTGATAGACAACTTTGAATGGTCTCTCGGGTACACCAAGCGGTTTGGTATTGTGTACGCCGACTACATCAACCAGCGACGTATTCCGAAGGATAGCTACTACTACCTACGGGAAGTGATTTCCGGAGCGGAGGCGCTGTAAAAGGGCATAGTGCTTACCGCGAGCCCGGGAGTTGTGCAATCTCACGTGTGGTCTCATTCCACAATCCCTCTTGGTACCAACCAGACATTTCCTCAAGGAATTGACGGTACAACGATCCAAACTCCTTGGCCGCCTCTTTATCGCCGTCCTTCTGCCGCAGGTAGAGCTTCTCAAAATCCGGGTGCGCGGCCTTCCAGGTTTCTTTCTGTTCTTGTATCGCCTGCGGTGCTTCGATCCAGCGCCCGATCTCCTTGCCTGCTCCGTCCCAGAGAGAAACAGCCGGAATGTGGTCGTCACCGTCGTTCTCGTACATCGCTTTCAGGTCTTCTTTCTCAGAACCACGAAAAACGCGGAACTCAATTCCGGCACCTTCAAAAAGCGGGGCCAGGATCGGCAGGTTACACGCAGAATCACCGCACCAGTCCTCGGTCATCATAGTAGCCCGCACCGGTTGCTCATACCCGCCAACTGCGTCACGCAGCGCTGAGATGTGGTCCGGTTTAACCTGGGCGGTCTCCATAAGCTTCTTCACTAATGATCTGTAGTTGCGTAGATTACTCACGTAGGTAGCGATATCGTAGCCTTGCTGAAATTCACTGCTGTTCATCATATATCCTCACTTATATTCAAGATACGGAATACAGAGCCGTTCGGCAATTCTACGCGCCGTTGGGTGGCCGCAGGGCCTTGGTGGCGTTAAGCACCGCGACAAGGGCAACGCCCATATCACCAATCACGGCCAGCCACATGCCAGCAATGCCCGCCGCACCAAGACTCATAAACACCGCTTTAGCAAGCAGGGTAAACGATATATTCTGCTTGACCACGCGCTGGGTATAACGGCCAGCAAGGATTGCGGCGGGCACGCGGTTAACCCCGTCGTCCATCAGGACGACATCCGCCGCCTCAATTGCAGCATCCGACCCGAGCCCGCCCATTGCTATTCCAACATCGGCCCGGGTGAGTACCGGGGCATCGTTGATACCGTCGCCCACAAATGCAAGCTTGCGTCCGGTCGGCAGTTCATTCTGCAAGCGCTCCAGCAACCGCACTTTGTCCTCTGGCAGCAGCTCACTGTGCACTTCATGTATTCCCAAGCGCGCGGCTATATCATCCGCAATATGGGGATTGTCGCCGGTGAGCATAGCAATTCGCTCGACGCCCATGGCGCGCAGTTGCGTCACTGCCGCTACCGCCTCAGGCTTGAGTTGGTCAGCTACTACAATGTAGCCAGCATAGTTTCCGTCAACTGCAATGTACACCGAGGTGCCCACCACATCACAGTCGCCGTGCTCTATCTCCTCACGGTGCATCATGCGGTGGCTCCCGGCCAGCACACTGTGGTCGCCTACCTGCGCCGTTACACCGAAGCCCCGCTCCTCGGAGACCACCCCCAGCGCTGTGGCGTCAACCTCTTTTCCGGTAGCCCGGTAGGCATCCTGAACGGACCGTGCAATAGGATGTGTAGAGACCGACTCGGCATGGGCCGCAAGCCGCAGCAGCTCATCCGCCGAGACACCTCCTCGCGGTACAAGCTCACTCACCGCAAAGGCTCCGCGGGTAAGGGTCCCAGTTTTGTCAAAAACCACGGTATGCACATCGTTGAGGGCATCTAAGTAGTTCGCGCCTTTGACCAGCACCCTGTTCCGGGAGGCGCCACCAATGCCTGCAAAGTAACTAAGGGGAATAGAAACTACTAAGGCACAGGGACAAGACATTACCAGCACCACCAAGGCCCTGTAGATCCAGTCCGAAAACATCGCCCCCGGAATGAGGAGCGGCGGCAGTACCGCGATCGCGGCAGCAATGCCCACGACAATGGGCGTGTAGACGCGAGCAAACCGGGTGATCATGCGCTCGGTTGGCGCTTTACGGGCGGCTGCGTTCTGTACCAGCTCAAGGATGCGCGAGATAGCCGACTCGCCAAAAGGCCGGGTAACGCGGATGCGAACCCGCCCGCTTTCGTTCAGGTACCCGGCGCTGACTTCGTCACCCGGAGCGACGTTTCGGGGCATGGACTCACCGGTCAGGGCCGATGTATTCATTCCGGACTCACCCTCGGTGATTATGCCGTCAAGTGGAACGCGCTCACCGGGATAAACCTCAATCAGGGCGCCGACCTCCACAGCTTCCGGAGCGGTTGAAACCGCCGCATAGCTTTCCGAGTTAATCACCCGCACCGTCTCGGGACGCAGATCCATAAGGGAGGCAATGCTGCGTCGAGATCGTCCTACAGCAAGATCTTGAAAGTACTCTCCAACGGAATAGAACAGCATGACCGCAACGGCCTCTGGATACTCCCCTATAGCAAAGGCACCGGTCGTAGCCAGGGTCATGAGAAACATCTCGTCAAAGACGCGGCCCCGGATTATGTTGCGCACGGCACTTGATACAACCGGCCAACCAACCAGCAGGTAGGCCAGCAAAAAAACTCCAACAAGAACCGGGGAGCTGGGGGCCGGAAAGCCAGCAATACGCCCCGGGCCGAACATGCCAAGCACAAGCAAGGTGATGGCCAGCCCAATTCGTGCGAGCCTCGGGAGGTTTTCTTTGAGGACGGATGCGGCCTGTTCGGCAGTCTTAGGCTTGGAACGCTGCCGACCGGGCGGAAGTATGGGGGCGGTCGCCGCGCTGCAATGGCCACACCCGCAACTGGCTGTACTATCCATGGGCTTAACCCTCCGCCTGTTTATGGTCTGCCTTGTACTGCTCTACTGTGCTGTGGTCTTTTGGGTAGTTTTCTTGGTAGTGTTCTTGGGCCGTGCGAATAAGCGTTAGTACGTGCTCGTCATCCAGCGTGTAGAAGACCTGCTTTCCTTCTCGTCTACTACGAACCAACCGAGTCACCCGTAAAAGCCGGAGATGATGCGAAACCGCAGGCGGCGTCATAAAAAGAAGATGCGCAAGATCACAGACACACAGTTCCTGCTCCGAGAGCAGATACAAGATGCGGGTACGCGTCTCGTCGGCAAGCACTCTGAAGAGTTCGGAAACCCCGTCGGCCTCCGCAATCTTTGCACGGAGCTCGTCCTCGCTACCTGTGCAACTCAGTGAGTAGACACCGCACAGGTCGGCCGCCGAGGCTGTAGTTGCCACAGCGCTAGTTGCCGCTTTGCTCGTATCTGAGCGTCCTCGTTTCCGTGCAGAGCCCGATTGTGCAGCAGAAGCTTGAGTCACGATGTCACCCTTATGCGGTCCTCACTTTACAATTAAACACTTGCTTAAGTATTAATGCCTAAAGGACGCGCTGTCAAGAGTCGAGGTCGTCAAGAGTTGCTGGCCGTCAAGAGTCGGCGCCGAACACTATCTGGAAGAGCAACACGGTCGCAGCTTCAAGCTCACTGAACAACGCATACTCGTCCCGACTGTGAATGTTATGCATGCCAAGACCATACACGATGCTCCGTAGCCCCTTATTGTTAAAGGCGTTGGCGTCCCCACCGCCAAGTGAGGACATGAGCCTCGGCGCGTTGCCGGAGTTCCGGCAGTGTTCGGAAAACAGCGCCAGACAGGCTTCACCCGCTGCAATCTGATACGCGTCGTACAAGTGCTCCCAGGTCACCTTGGCGCTCACCTCACGGGCGACAGCAACTTCCTCGGCAACGGATTGTATCTGATCTTGCAGCTGCACAATCTCGGCCGGGTCAAAACTCCGGATCTCACCCACAAGCTGCGCATTATCCGGCACAATGTTGCTGGGGCCGCCGCCGCTCATAGAGCCGACGTTGGCCGTGCTGGTGTGTGAAGGCCGTCCAAGCGGCATGCGAGCGGCAATGTCGCCAGCGGCGGCCACGGCGTTGCGGCCTGCGTCCGGATCAACGGCGGCGTGGCTGCGCCGCCCGCGTACATCAATGGAGTAACGATACTTGGTAGGCGCCTTGGTAATGGCGCTACCCACCGGGCCCTCGCCATCCAGCACATAGCCTTGCGCCGCTTTAAGCTGGCTTGCATCAAAGTAGCCGGCACCCTTGGCTCCGCGTTCTTCCTGAACGGTGAACACCACATCAAGACTCCGTGGCAAGCTTTGGCCGTCTTCGGAAATGCTGAGAATGAGCTCAAGGGCGGCCGCAATGCCAAGCTTGTCGTCACCACCCAAAACACTTCGGCCGTCGGTGTGCACGCGGTCACCGTCAAGCAGCAGCGGTACCACACCCGTCTCCGAGTCTGGGTCTGGGTCTGGTTCCGGGGGCACGGTGTCCATGTGCGCTGCCAGAAAAAGTGGCTCGGCCGCGGCCTCACCGGTTGGTTCAAGCCGCAGATGCAGATTCCCACAGTTGCCGCCCAGAGCACCACCCGCCCCATCTTCGGAGACCGAAACACCGGCGGCCGACAGCCGCTCACAAATGTACTCCGCCACCGGCTTTTCTTCGCCGCTGGGACTGGGAATACGGCACAGCTCCGCAAACATGGAGCGCAGTCGTTCGCTGTTAGGACGTGCGATCACGTTCATATCGATCTCTCCTCAGTGGGACCCACAACAGTGCTGAGCACCCGTCGGCGTTCGGTATCTACAATTCCACGGTCGGAGAACTTTGCAAGTGGACTCACGCTTAGACTCAGGAGTGAGAACAGCAAGAACGGACGCTCATGCCTCACCCCACGCGCACGCAGCGAGGCCTCTACCTGCGCCAGACTCTGCGCTACCACCGCCACTGGTTCGTCCGAAAGCAAGCCCATAACCGGCAGGGGGC
>CAZQIK010000163.1:3465-4955 GCA_964593085.1 uncultured Spirochaeta sp. | reverse complement strand
GTGAGGCGATCTCGTGCACTTCGTTCGCGTCGGCTTCGAGCTGTGCGAGCGTTGCCTCAGTATCGGCACCGTCCAGGATAGCGTTAAACGCTCCTTCCATCATGTCACGAACCTCGTCGTATCCGGCGTATGGCGGCTCAGCCTGCGTGTTGGAACTCTGCAAAAAGGTGAACGCGTCCTCATATTGGGGATTCTCGTCGAAGTAACCGTCCATACCCTCGGCGACGCTTGAGCGAACCGGGAAGTAGTTGGATGCGCGAGCCCATTCGGCTTGGGAAGCGGGTGAGGTGTAGTGGCGCACAAAGAGCCATGCGGCCAGCTGTTCTTCCGGCGTCGTTTTCGGAATGCTCACCGACGCTCCGTAGATATTTACCTGCGGCTCGCGGGTGGTATAGGGGATCGGCGCAACCCCCCAGTCAAACGTTCCCGCCTCACCGGCGTCGATCGCTTCCTGGTAGTAGGGCAGCCCGGAGGTGGAACCCATCGTAAAGAGCACTTTCCGGTTGCCAAAGTCGGTCTGGTCACCGTACCGCTCGGCGATCTTCTTTGCATACCCATCCTCATACAAGGAACGCATGAACTCCATACTCGCGCGGAGTTCCGGTGTGTTGAACTGGTAGCCAGCCCCATCGGGAAGTACGATCGTGCCGCCACGGCTGATCGCCTGGGCAAAGACGTTTGATGCGTCGGTGCGAATGGCGTATCCATACGTTCCAGCCTCGTTGTCGGTTGCAGCCGCTGCCATCTCTCTGAACTCTTCCCAGCTGGTCGGCGGACCATCAAAGCCCAGTTCCTCCAACCAGCTCTGGTTGTAGTACATCATCTCAACGGAACGGTTGGGCGGGAACCCAAGGCGCTGTCCACCAAACTGCTCATTAACATCCTGCACGTAAAAGCCGCGGAAGAAGTCATCCGTGTCGTCTACGCCGTATTCCGGGTGCTCAACATACGGTGTCAGGTCCACGAGACCGTCCGCCACTTGGTACCCAGCCGCCTGATTCTGGTAGGCCACCACGAGGTTGGGCACCTGACCGCCCGCTAGACCGGTGATCATCTTGTTGTAGATGTCTCCGTATCCTCCAGCGTACTCGGCCTGAACGGTGATTCCCCACTCGTTGGTGCCGTTGAACTCATCGATGATCTCCATGAGAGCGTCTTCCCGACTACGGCTGTGCTGATGCCAAAACGTGACCGTCTGACCCGTAGGGTCAACACCGTCGAGTACGTCCCCGCTGCTGGCAGCATCGGTCGTCTGGCTGCCGGAATCCTCTTGCTGGCAGCCAAAAAACGCAAGGCCCGCAACCATGAACACGAGCAGCACCATTGCTGCCTTCCTGAAGAGCTTGTTCATCTCTCCCTCCTTCAATGTTTTCTACTCCAAACCGCTCGCGGGCCTAGCCCTTGAGTCCGTTTCGGGAGATAGATTCAGTTATCTGGCGCTGCGCGATGATATAGATGATCATCACCGGTGCCAGTGCGATGAGCGCACC
>CAZQIK010000163.1:0-3365 GCA_964593085.1 uncultured Spirochaeta sp. | reverse complement strand
CCTGCCACGCCTCCGCAAAGTTTCCCCACTGCGGTACTTGCGGCCAGAAGTGAGGGTGAAACGGAATCGCGCTCGTACGGGTTACCGTCTCTCCATACGTCTTGAGACTGTTGGCAACCATATACAGAAACGGCATGAGCGCGACAAAGCTGCCCAGAATAAGAACCGCGTACAGCGCGATGCGCAGCCGCCGCCGTTGACCGGTGTATGATCGTGTTGGGATGACCGTCTCAGTCGCCATAATCCACCCTTTTTTCTACCAGGTTACGCTGCAAAAACGTCAGACCCAGTACCAGGACAAAGAGTACCAAGGACATCGCCGCGGCGTATCCGAATCTGCTGCGCCGGAAGAAACTGAAAAAGATGTACACGCTCATTGGATCGGTCGCCCCGCCGGTTGCGGTGTTTCGCAGCACGTAGATGCTGTTAAACGATTTGAATGTGCCGATCACGCCGAGCATAGACAGGAAGTAAGTCGAGGGTGAAAGCAGCGGTAGGATGATGCGAAACAACACCGTACGCCTGGGAGCACCATCGACTTCCGCAGCCTCATACAGCTGCCGCGGGATATTCGAGAGCCCGTTCGCGTAGATGAGCGCGTAATAGCCGATATAGACCCAGTAGTTGAATATCATGATTGAAAAGAGCGCCAGGCTTGGTCCCTGGCTCCACGTCTGCCAGTACTGCCCAAGGGTACTTCCCGGATCGCCGGTTCCCCAGCCAAACAGCATCGAAAATAAGCCGGTGCGCTCGGCAAGCCACGACAGGGGTTCGGCGCCAAAAATCCCAATCAGCTCGTTAGCAAAGCTCTCTGGTCGAAGTGAGAAAAGCACCTGAAAGATCGCGGCACTCGCGACGGTTGGTACGATGTAGGGCAAAAGAAAGATTACGCGAAACGCCTGTTTGCCTTTAAACTTTCCATCAAGAATGACGGCCAGCAAGAGTCCCAACGCCAGTTGGACGGGGACGGTACCGAGGGAGTACCACACGGTGATTCTCAAGCTGTCGAGCATATCGTCGTCGCCAGCGGACCAGATCTGCGCAAGGGCGACGGCGATGAGCGCCAATCCGACGAGAACGCCCAACCACCCGAGGCCAAGGAGCGGTTTGTCCACTGGATGGGGTTTCACACGGTGAGAACGTATATGGTCCCTGCTACGGGTGATGAGCCGTGACGCGATCCAGATACCGAATATGCCGACTACCAATCCGGCAGTCCACAGCGCCGTTCCAAACACCTCAGCGTAGTTGGACAAGCCGAGAAACGGCCCCCGGACGATCCGCCAGCGGTGCATGCTGACAAATATCGTGTACAGAATCGGGAACAGGCCGAACAGTCCGATCAGCACTACAGCCGGTGCAATAAAGGCGTAGCCCTCCAGATTCTCCCGGAGCCTGCGGTGCCGCCGGTGAGCGTCGTTTATAGCCTGGCGTTCAGACCCCGACGGGGTGCCTATTTTTACTATCACGCCGGTAAGGTATCCAGCGTTTATGAGGACTCCGTTAAGGCCAATCGGTTTAACCGTTTTTTAGTATTGTCGCTGGAAGTAACGGGAAAAGCGTCTCCTCAAGGCCGGGCTGGCACACAACCAGTGCGGGACCGGGGTTTCCCACCGCCGACTCCAGCGGGTACGCCGACACGAAGGCACCCGCTTCTGCGGCGATGAGCCGTGCCGCCGCAGCATGTCAAGGTACATCTCAACTGGAAGCACCGCTCCGCGCCCGGTCATGATCAGCGAGTGCTTCGGTGGCACATCTTGAGAAACCGCAAGAGGACGGCTGTTGCGGAAACCTCGTTGCCGGACTCCTCGCCCAACACGGTATCGCCGGGAAAGCGCTGGCGGATCAACTCGCGGATGCTCGCTTCAACTTCCCGGTCGGCCGAGGTCACAAAGTCCTGGTGCGTTTTTTCCGAGCGGGTCAATCCCGATGCCCGAATCATTTGCGCGCGTTGACCCGCGCGTACAACGGTTTCGATAACCCACGCGAGGTCCGCTTCGACCTCTGTAGTATGACGGTTCACACATCCTCCATGGAACTGTTCTTTTTACCGGAGAGATTGTACACGTGGCGGACCCGGTCTGGATGGTTGCTGGTGATATATGTAGTGTACCGTCTCTTGTGTCACGGGAACCGGGTTCCCATCTTCAAGTTCGAGAGGCGAGATATCAAGCGCACCACACAACATGGCTATACGGAAGCCAATACGCGGCACAGGTGCTTTCGTAAGTTTAAAAAAACCAACACTCCTTATGTTTTCATGTTCACGGGCATTACATATGGTTTATAATTCGTCAGAACTTTTCAAAGGCCGACGAATGCACGACGACATTACCAAGACCATTCTCCTTGTTGAAGATGAAGCACTCATTGCTATGGCTGAAAAGGCACAACTGCAGAAATATGGGTACGACGTTCATCATGTAAGCACTGGCGAGAAAGCTGTAGCGGCCATTGCGGATACTCCACATCCGGTAGATCTAATTCTCATGGACATCGACCTTGGTTCCGGTATTGATGGCACCGAGGCTGCTCGGCAGATACTGAATGAGGTAGAGATTCCCATTGTCTTTCTCTCATCTCATACCGAGCCCGAAGTTGTAGAGATGACCGAGAAGATTACCTCATATGGCTATGTCGTGAAGAACTCAAGCGCAACCGTTATTGATGCCTCCATTAAGATGGCGTTTAAGCTCTTTGATGCGCTCACCAACGAGAAAGCAAAAGAAGCAGCGTTACGCAAGAGCGAAGAGATGATGCGCAACTCGCAATCATTAGCACATATCTGTTCGTATTCAACAAATCTGAATGCAAATGAGTTGGACAAAAGTGCATGGGTAGGCTCGCCTGAATTTTATAACATATTTGGAATAGACGAAACGTATCCTCATACAATAGCAGGTTGGGCTGCATTCATTCACCCAGACCATCGCGAAGAAATGGTTGCTTATCATGAACATGTGATAAATGAAAACATTTGTTTCACCAAAGAATATAAAATAGTCCGTATTGAAGATGGAGCAGAGCGCTGGGTTCATGGCACCGGGGAACTAGAGTTCGATGAAAATGCAAACCCCGTTAGAATGCATGGGGCTATACAGGACATAACCGAGCGCAAAAAAATTGAGCTTGACCTTCAAGAGCAAAAAGCTCTGCTGCAGAATATCACTGAAAATATGTTTGACTTAGTGTCCATAATAGATATTAACGGCAACTACAAATATGTCGGAAACGCATACAGCATTTTGGGATATGATCCGAATTCTTTACTGGGAAGAAGCGCATTCGAGCTCATTCACCCCGATGATATCACTCGGATAGCAACTTCTTTTGCTGAGTTGGTACGTGGTGATGAGACTCGGCAC
>CAZQIK010000162.1:0-4964 GCA_964593085.1 uncultured Spirochaeta sp. | reverse complement strand
CCGCTGCCAAGCGTGTGACGAACGCCTCGGGTGTTTCATCCGGCTGCTGGATTTCAGGAACATGTGTAGGTAGCACAATATGTGGAATACCCACCTGACGAAGCAACTCCCTTCGACGAGGACTTGCCGAGGCCAGCACTAGCCGGTGATCAAAACCACTCATAGGCGTCTGTAAACCAAAAAGCCACCTGGAATTCCCAGAAGTGTCCCGGGATTGACGCGCAGATAAAACTGAATGACACCGATATCAAAACCCACAGGACCTGCCTGGAGAGACAGACTCAGGCCGGATCCTTGAACAATTCTCTCAACAAGGTCCCAGCCGAGTGTGCCTACCAGACAGGCAAGTAGCAAGACTTTTACGAGGACTGTACGATTTACTTTGTTTGTTGCCTTCACGCTGCTGGATTGTAACAAGCCCCCGTCTTCTGTCAAGGCATGACTGACTTGACAGGGGATACCTGTGTCGCTACTGTTTCATTACAGTGTGACGGGCTCATACCGCGACTGTTTGTCAGGGCGCGTAGCTCAGTGGATAGAGCATCGGCCTCCGGAGCCGAGGGTCGGGCGTTCGAATCGCCCCGCGCTCATCAATGCACCTTGCCCAAACCTGACCGGTAGACCTGTCGGTATGTGGAATGCTCGAACAGTTTACAAACAAACCTGAATATCCTGAATATAATGATCGCAGGAGTGCATATGGCAGCAACAGCCAACTCGATACGTGAATACGTTATAAAGATTATTAATGGAATGGCTCTTGGGCTGTTTGCTTCACTGATAATAGGGCTAATCCTTCGGCAGATTGGCGACTACACCGGCCTGACCTTGCTTGTACGTCTGGGGAGCGCCGCTCAGCTAATGATGGGGCCCGCAATTGGCGCTGGCGTTGCTTTCGGAGCCGGGGCTACCGGGCTTGGTATGTTTGCTTCGGTTGTAACCGGAGCTATTGGAGCAGGCACGGTAATGCAGAATGCTGCCGGTGCCGGTGCTATCATAGGTGAACCAGTCGGAGCCTTAGTCGCTGCTTGGGTAGGAGCAGAGGCCGCAAAATTCATAGCTGGCCGTACGAAACTCGACGTTATTCTGGTACCGGCTGGAGCCATTGTGGTGGGCGGCGCTGCGGGCGTGTTTGTCGGCCCAGGGGTTGCAACGCTTATGACGGCACTTGGTGGTTTCATCAACCTTTTAACCGGTCTCTATCCGTTGCCCATGGGGATATTGGTAGCGGCTACCATGGGCAGTATTCTCACGCTCCCTATCAGCAGCGCCGCCCTAGCTATATCTCTTGGACTTGATGGCCTGGCGGCCGGTGCTGCTACAGTCGGGTGTTCAACCCAGATGATAGGCTTTGCGGTAGTCAGTTTTCGTGATAATGGAGTAGGGGGTTCCCTTTCGCAAGGCATCGGTACTTCAATGCTTCAGTTTCCTAACATCGTTCGAAAGCCTGTAGTGTGGCTGCCGGTACTTCTTGCGTCTGCGGTTATTGGACCGTTGGCGACCGTGGTATTTCGAATGGAGAACAGTCCTATCGGTGCCGGTATGGGAACCAGTGGGTTGGTAGGTCAGATTGCAACGCTTGAGGTTATGGGAGTTGCGGCACTGCCCCAGGTACTTTTACTCCACTTCATTCTTCCTGCCCTACTTACCTTTGGCTTTGCTGTGTTCTTTCGACGGCGCGGACTCATACTTGCAGGCGACCTCACGTTGGAGGTATAGTCTATTTTTGTGCAGAGTGAAACAGGCTGACGAGGAGACTTAAATGCACGAGCAGACTCCTGGCGGGAATCTAGAACCCAGCGCCGCCGCCTCCACAGCATCACGTAGCAGAGAGACCGTACTCCGCAACCTCCAAGGGACTGTAAATCGTAATGATCTGCCCGACGATGTACATCGGCAACTATCCGATGCGCGAGATAGCCTTCAGGAGGCGCACCACCTGCTTTCCGAAGCTAGCAGTGACATCGCGCGTCTTTCTGACCGTGTACTCGAAAAAGAACGGCGCGAAAAAAAACTTGAAAGTCAGCTGCTCTACAACCGAAAAAGCGGACTTCCCAATCACCTCGTATTGGATAACGATTTATCTGCGGTAATTCAAGAGGCGGCCTTTTCGTCTCATCCCCGCAACATTGCTGTTATGATTGTAGCGCTTGACAATGCGTATGAGATGGCGCACAAAGCGCTAGACAAACAGTATACGGACTGGATTATTTACGAATGTGCCGAACGTATACGAGCCATTATGCCCGCCAACGCACGGATCTATCATACGCGCCACAATGAGTTTGTGTTGGTTATCGTAGGCGTCGAACCTCTCGCCAATATAGCGAAATATGGAGAAAGTATCCATGAGGCGCTTGGTGATAAATTCAAGTTTCCGAATTACACAGTACGTATCGGATGTCTCATTGGTAGCTCCGTGTTTCCGCGGGACGGCACCACCAAACCTCAAGTTTTGCGTGGTGCGGACATTGCGCTCAACACGGCTAAAACTCTACACAGCGGGCACGTTGAGTTCCGACCCGATATGCAAAGTCACGCTATTGAAAAGATGGAGCTGCAGGACGCTATTATCCGCGCACTGGAGGAACAGGCGATAGCAGAGATCAGCCGACAGTTTTCATTGTTTTTCCAGCCGTATTTTGCAGTGAGCAAGCTTGCAGGGGGTGCTCTGGGTTCTCGCCTTCTTGGAGCCGAGGCACTCATCCGCTGGCAGCATCCGACCAAAGGTCTTGTTGATCCCAGCCGTTTTATTCCGGTTGCCGAAGAAAGTGGTCTAATTATCCCTATAGGAAGTTGGACTTTGTTTCGCGCAGCTGAGCATCTGGCACAATGGGAGAAGTTGGGTATTGCTGACCTTATCGTTTCAGTAAACCTGTCGCCTCGGCAGTTTAAAGATCCTCATCTCATCCGCAATGTTCAAACGGCTCTTGGTCGCAGTAATGTGCCCCCGGAACGCTTGCGCCTGGAGCTTACCGAGGGGAGTGTTATGGACAATCCTGATGAAGGTCTTCGCAAACTCCAGGAAATTTCACAATTAGGGGTCCGAATAGTCATTGATGATTTTGGTACAGGACATTCCTCCCTCAACTATCTGCGTCGACTCCCGATTCAAGGGTTTAAACTCGACAAGAGTTTCATTGACGAAGTGCTAACAAGCAGCCATACCCAAGGAATAATTCGCGCCGTTGTGCACATGGCGATGGACATGGGAATTGAGGTCGTGGCCGAAGGCGTAGAAACGCATGCACAGGCAGATTACCTTGCCAGCATAGGGTGTCCTGTTATCCAGGGGTACTACTTCGGCAAGCCCCTGCATTCCGACGAGTTTGAAAGATTCGCACATGCGAATCTGGGTTGCACAGTAGAACATTCCGTTCAGAAAAGCTAAACTTCGGGACTATGTCAAAGTTAACACAACGGTTTGCTGGCCGACTTGGCAACGCACGTACTTCAATCTTTAACAATGAAGAGCGGCTTGAACTTATAGCCTTTCTTGGCGGTTTGTGTTTGTTCTTTTCTACCATCGAATATCTCTTTCCAAAGCCGGTACCGTTCTTTCGTCTCGGGCTTGCTAACCTGCCTATCCTCGTTACATTAGATATTCTAAGTCCAGGTTCAATTTTTCTGCTGGTCTTGCTTAAGGTGCTCGGTCACGGTCTTATCAACGGTACTCTTGCGTCGTATGTATTTTTGTTCTCGATCTCTGGCAGCTTTGCAAGTGCTGGTGTCATGCTGATGGCTCATAGAATTGGTGGGAAACGCATCAGCCTTATCGGCGTAAGCGTCTTTGGCGCGATTGCGAGCAACATCGTACAGATCACGCTGTCGGTAACCTTTATCTTTGGTCAGTCTGCTTGGGTTATTGCTCCACTGTTTGTTGGCTTAGGGGTAACGAGCGGCGTGCTGGTAGGTGTCTTTGCCGAAAAACTGCGAGAACAATCACGCTGGGTAGCGGGAATTAGGCAGCTCGATGTCTCGTAAAACAAAGTACAATCCGTTTTTAAAAGCAAACTTTGCGGCTGCTCACCTGTTTCTGACCGGTGGGCTTATTATTCCCGCATTCCTTTTTCAAAATAATCTTATCGTGCGAGTAGTGCAGGTGCTTGTTTTTGCAGGACTCGCAAGCTTTGCAGGTAAGCGCATTAAATGGAACTACTTTTTGGTCATGGTGGGTTCCATTACTGCTTTTAATCTCTTGCAACCGCTTGGAGAGGTGATACTTCGTGTCGGACCCTTTGCAGTCACCCGCGGTGCACTCAATCAAGGGCTTGAGAAAGGCTTCACAATTGTAGGGCTGGTGTTCATCTCGCTTTTCTCTATACGACCCGACTTACGGCTACCTGGTCGCATTGGGGGACTTGTCGGGCGTGTCTTTTATTATTTTGAACGGATAATTGAGGGGAAAAAGAACATCGAGGCTCGACGCCTCATCGAGAGTATCGATGCGATCCTACTCTCGATCTACATGCCCGGGCAAACCGAGCCAGCCGCGGGCGAAGCTGCATTTGCCGAAGCCGGAAAAACCTCGTGGATAGGTGCCGTCTGCATGGGGCTTCTTATTTTCTTGAACTGGAGTGCGCTGGTTTTTTTGCCGCAAGTATAAGCTCTCTCAACCGTACAAGCAGATAGTTTGAATCTAAGGATATATCAGTATGAGTAATGAGATTCTTTGGTTAATAATGGCAGCAGTGAACTTTGCAGCTATTCTTGTCGTGTACCGAGTATTTGGGGCAACAGGTCTCTTTGCCTGGATGGTCCTGGCAGCCGTGACCGCGAATGTGCAAGTAGTAAAAACGGTTGAGATATTTGGACTAACCGCCACGCTTGGTAACATCATATATGCAAGTTCCTTTCTTGCGACGGATATTTTAAGCGAGAATCACGGTGCTGTTACGGCTCGCAAGGGGATTGCGCTTGGATTTTTCGGAATAGTCTTTTTCACCGCTGCGATGCAGTTGGCG
>CAZQIK010000161.1:0-4974 GCA_964593085.1 uncultured Spirochaeta sp. | reverse complement strand
GGTGACGATGATCAGTCGATCTACTCGTGGCGTGGTGCGAACTACGAGAACTTCCTTCAGTTTGATAGGCATTATCCGGAACGCTTGGAAATTAAGCTGGAACAGAACTACCGATCGACTGATACAATTCTCCGCGCCGCCAACGAGGTGATTGCACACAACACTAACCGTCGGACCAAAGAACTGTGGACCGGCCAAACTTCTACGGTTCCAATTGAGTTGTGTTTTCCGGAGGATGAAACTGAGGAAGCTCGCTACATCGCGCGCACCATCAAGTCTCTATCGGTCACCGAGAAACTTACATATCATGATGTGGGTGTTCTCATTCGTACCAATGCGTTGTCACGTGCAATTGAGGAGGAGTTCCTTGCGCAGAGAATTCCCTATAAGGTTTCAGGTGGTCAGAGTTTCTTCTCACGTAGTGAGATTAAAGACTGCATTGCCTACATGCGGGTTGCGGCAAATCCCGATGACGACATCAGTCTGCTGCGAGTACTCAACACCCCGCGACGTGGAATCGGCCGCAAAACCTTGGAAATACTGAACGAACAAACGGCCCGCGGAAAAACATCGCTCCACATTGCAATGCAAGCCCTGGTAAATACCGAGGACTCTCCGCTTAGCTCACGAGCCAAAGCGGATCTTGAGGGCTTTCTGAACCTCATAGAGGACTACCGCAGCAGATTCTTTTCCGGTAAAGGCATTGCTAAAACACTCGAGGCACTTGTTGACGAGGTGGATTACTGGCAGTACCTGGTAGTTGAGTATCAACGTAACGATCAAGTTGCCAAGTGGAAATTCCGCAATATAACGCTTTTTATTGCCTCAATTCACGACTACGAAAATGATCCGGACAACCTCGAGACCTCACTCTATGATTATCTCTCACGAATAAGCCTAAACTTACGGGACGACCCGGATGCGGCTACAGGAGATGGTCAGGTGCAGCTCATGACGATACACGCTGCCAAAGGACTGGAACACGAGGTTGTGTTTCTTGCAGGTGCCGAGGACAACATTATTCCCCATGCCAAGTCCGTAGAAGAAAACCCCAACGCAATGGAAGAAGAGCGCCGACTCTTTTATGTGGCCTTAACCAGGGCAAAGCGCAAGCTCTATCTCTCTGCTTGCCGCCACCGACGAGTCATGCGTGAGCGAGTAAACTCAACTCCGTCGCCTTTTATTGATGAGATTCCCACGGAGTTAGTGCAGGTGAGTGAGTTGGACGACGCCCTTGAACCTGAGACCGCTGTTGACTACTTTGCAGCACTCAAAAACCGGTTCGCGCCGGGTGCATGAGCGCCGTCCGAGACCTAAGAGCCGTCCGAAATTCGCATGCGTGTTCGTACTCGCAGATTTGTACGTGCAAATATGGTGGCTACCCGGCTTGGGAGCTACCTACCCCGAGCGCGAATATCCGAAAGTGAAACCGGTCGGGGATTAAGATCTTCACCCTCAAGGTCTGAAATCTCTTTGAGAAGATCCTTGGCCTTCGAGGATAACTTTTCCGGAGTGCGGACATTAATCTTGATGTACATATCGCCACGTTTCTTGTCATTGTTCAGGTGTGGCACACCCTCGCTCCGAATGCGTAATACTTTTCCGTTTTGGGTACCTGCTGGCACCTTCAGTTTTATTCGTCTGTCATCCAGGGTTGGCACTCTAATCTCGGAGCCCAGGGCAGCCTGCGTAATGCTGATAGGGATCATGCAGTACACATCGTACCCGTCACGTTCGAAATATTCATGCGGCTCTACATGAACAAAAACGTAAAGATCGCCAGCTGGCCCACCATTGGGACCGGCATCTCCCTGCCCGGTTAGGTTGATGCGCTTTCCGTTGTCCATGCCCGGGGGTATTGTAACCTTTAGCGTTCGTTGCTTTCGTGTTACACCGGAGCCATTACACACACGACACGGGTTCTCTATGACGAAACCCTCGCCATTGCAGGTCGGACACACAGACGCGATGGAAAAAAAGCCCGAACTCCGTCGAACTTGTCCTACGCCACCGCAGGTTTCACACGTTTTCCTCCCGCCCGACGCATCTTTAGCGCCGGTTCCTTTACATGCCTCACAACTTTGCTTATGTTCGTATGTGACATCGACCTTTTTACCGAAAACCGCATCTTTAAAAGACACTGAAAGATCGTAGCGGAGGTCCGCACCACGTGCTGGCCCACCTCGTCCGCCACGACTACGCTGTCCTCCGCCGCCACCAAAAAATGACTCAAAAACCCCGGAAAAATCGCCAAAAATATCTTCAAAGTCCCGTGCAGCGCTAAATCCACCCTGCCCGGAACCGCCACCCATGCCTTCTACTCCGGCAAAGCCGAACTGATCATACGCCTGCCGTTTTTGATCGTCGGCTAGGACCTCATAAGCCTCTGTGGCCTCTTTAAAACGATCCTCGGCTTCTTTATTACCAGGGTTTCGGTCCGGGTGGTTCGCAACAGCAACCTTGCGGTAGGCCTTTTTAATTTCTTCTTTTGACGATCCTTTCGGAACGTTCAGTATTTCGTAGTAATCTCGTTTCGCCAAGACCGAACCCTTTTCTTTCTATGGACAGACCATCGGCGAGGTACGATGCTTCTTTCGTCTCGTCTTGGTCGTCCTACATAATGCACTGTTTTCAACTACTACCACGTACGTATCACAGCTACGTAGCACACAAAACCCTTACGGAGTGACAGATAGGGAGACATTATTTGTCGTCGTCGTCCACCACTTCATAGTCGGCGTCCTCAACATTGTCACCGCCTCCGGAACCCGTTGCACCGGAAGACCCATCAGAACCGTTCTCGGTCTCACCTGCCTGTCCAGCAGCTTCACCTTGAGCCGACTGCGCTTTGTAGGCCTCCTCGGCGAGGCTGTACGCTGCTTGCTTGAGCTCCTCGGTCTTTGCCTTGATATCATCATTGTCGTCCGACTCCAAGGAGTTTTTAACCGCCGCAATTGCTGCGTTCACCTTTTCCTTGTCCTCTTCCGAAATTTTATCGCCAAAATCGTTTAGAGATTTCTCGGTAGAGTAAATCAAATTATCTGCCTCGTTGCGAACTTCAACCCCTTCTTTGGCCTTCCGGTCTTCCTCAGCGTGTAACTCGGCGTCCTTTACCATTTTGTTAATCTCGTCCTCAGACAGACCGGAGGAAGACTCGATGCGGATCTTCTGCTCCTTTCCGGTACCAAGATCCTTGGCGGATACATGTACAATACCGTTAGCGTCAATATCAAAGGCTACCTCAATCTGCGGAACTCCCCGCGGTGCTGGCGGAATGCCAACCAAATCAAAGCGTCCTAGCGTCCGATTTTGCCCAGCCATCTCGCGCTCACCCTGTAAGACGTGTATCGACACCGCATTCTGATTGTCTGCAGCGGTGCTAAAGATCTGGCTTTTTCGCGTCGGAATAGTTGTGTTTCGTTCAATTAGCTTGGTAAACACGCCGCCAAGAGTCTCAATTCCTAACGATAACGGCGTAACATCAAGTAAGAGTACGTCTTTAACGTCACCGCCAAGTATCCCCCCTTGGATTGACGCCCCAACAGCAACTACTTCGTCCGGATTAACACCTTTGTGTGGATCACGCTCGAACAGCTCTTTCACGAGTTTTTGCACAGCAGGCATTCGCGTTGAACCACCCACCAAAATCACCTCATTAATGTCACCGGCTTTGATTCCAGCATCTTTCAACGCCTGACGGCAAGGATCTTTCGTCTTCTCCACCAGTTCGCCCACCATCTGCTCAAACTTAGATCGGCTTAAGTTGTACTGCATGTGCTTGGGACCGCCGGAGTCTGCAGTAATAAAAGGCAGATTGATGTCGGTAGTCTGCGTGCTGGAAAGCTCTTTTTTCGCTTTCTCAGCTGCCTCTTTGAGGCGTTGCAACGCCATTCGGTCCTGGCTTAGATCAATGCCGTAGTCGTTACGGAAGTTTTCAATCAACCAGTCAATAATTTTCTGGTCGAAGTTATCGCCCCCAAGATGCGTATTACCATTAGTCGACTTTACTTCAAAAACGCCGTCACCAAGTTCAAGTATAGATATGTCAAAAGTACCGCCACCAAGGTCATAGACCGCAATGCGCTCCTCTTTGTTCTCTTTACCAAATCCGTAAGCCAAGGCCGCTGCGGTTGGTTCATTTACAATTCGTTTAACTTCCAGACCGGCAATTTTACCCGCGTCTTTCGTAGCTTGGCGTTGTGAATCGTTAAAGTAGGCAGGAACAGTTATAACCGCTTCGGTCACCTTCTCACCAAGATAATCCTCAGCTGTTTCCTTCATTTTCTGCAGTATGGCCGCCGAAATCTCCGGTGCAGAGTATGGCTTTTCGTCCACATTAACACGAATTCCGCCGCTGCCGTCCTCTCCAATATGGTACGGGACCATCGAGATCTCTTCCGCCACCTCACTAAAGCGACGTCCCATAAAACGCTTGATGCTGGAAATCGTGTTTTCTGGATTTGTAACCATCTGGTTCTTGGCTGGCTGACCGACAAGGCGTTCGCCTTTGCTGGTGTAAGCGACCATAGATGGAGTCGTGCGTTGTCCTTCCGCGTTTTGAATTACAACTGGCTCACCGCTCTCCATTACCGCCACACATGAGTTAGTAGTACCTAAATCTATTCCGATGATTCGCCCCATCGTCTTGCTCCTCTTATCTCGGTTATACCGGATTATTCATACGTATTTACCTGCAGGCTCTTAAACAGGCACCTTAGTTTGGCATTGCCACTTTGACTTTTGCAGAACGCAAAACCCGCTCATTCAAAAAATAGCCTTTCTGTAAATCTTGCAACACTGTCGGGTGCTCATATTCTCCGCTTGGTTCACTCAAAACTGCTTCATGTTTTTGCGGATCAAATTCCTCACCTTCGGAATCAAAGCGCTTGAGGCCCCACTTGCGTTCAAGCATAGAGGTGAGTTGCTTTTCGATCAGCACAATTCCATCGTGAAACGAGTGGAAGTCCCGCGATT
>CAZQIK010000160.1:0-4985 GCA_964593085.1 uncultured Spirochaeta sp. | reverse complement strand
ATGCGTTGCGCTCAACCGATATTGGCAGCAGACCAAGCCGTGGTTGCGTGCTGTGAAGAATTTCTTGCGCCAACAGAATTAAACCCGCGCAGGTACCAAAGATTGGCACTTGTTTTGCGCCGTGTGACATCAGTGCCTCTGCAACTCCGTACCGTTCCATCAACATTCCAATCGTGGTGCTTTCCCCACCGGGAATGATAACGCCGTGAACACCGAGAAGGTCTTTGGTATTTCTTACCTCGCGAGTTTCAACGCCAAGTCCATGTAGCATATGGATGTGCCGTTGAAAGTCACCCTGGTAGGACACAACTCCAATGAGGTGTGTCCCGTACGAGGTTGATGTGAAGATGTCCGATTTCATAACTCGATGAAAACTCTACCAGCCTCGAACCGCAAGCCGATCAGTACCATCCATTCCAGCAGTATTAATGCCTACCATGGCCTCTCCAAGGTCGTACGATATCTCGGCAAGTTTTACAGGGTCTCTATAGTTTGCTACCGCATCAACCACAGCGCGTGCGCGACGTGCAGGATTGTCCGACTTAAAAACACCGGATCCAACAAAAACCGCCTCGGCTCCCAGCTGCATCATAAAAGCTGCGTCGGCAGGAGTTGCAACGCCGCCAGCCGAGAAATTGGGTACCGGTAGTTTTCCGGTTGCTGCAACCTCAAGCACCAGTTCGTAGGGTGCGCCTAGTTCCTTTGCAGCAGTCATAAGTTCTTCGCGTCGCAGTGCTTGTAGTCTGCGAATACCGCCGCTGAGCTCTCTTAGATGGCGAACGGCCTCCACGACATCACCGGTTCCAGCTTCACCTTTCGTGCGGATCATAGCCGCACCTTCACCAATGCGCCGTAGGGCCTCGCCCAGGTCTCGGCAACCACAGACAAAAGGAACTTTGAAACTATCTTTATCAACATGGAAACGGTCGTCGGCGGGGGTCAGCACCTCGCTTTCATCAATGAAGTCAACGTTTAATGCTTCAAGGATCTGTGCTTCTACAAAATGACCAATCCGGCACTTGGCCATAACTGGAATAGTTACTGCTTCCTGGATTTCTTTAATTAGTTTCGGATCTGACATCCGCGCAACTCCGCCCTCTGCACGTATATCGGCAGGAACACGCTCAAGAGCCATTACCGCTTGTGCACCTGCTTCAGCCGCAATAACTGCTTGTTCAGCGTTGACTACATCCATTATGACGCCGCCCTTAAGCATTTCCGCTAAACCGATCTTTGTGCGCCATGTTGATTTTTGACGTTCGGACCAGGATATATCTGCCATCTGTGTGTCCACCTTCTTAGGAATGAAATCTAATTCTCGGGGTGAGTACCCTCACGATATAAGAGTACCCCGCAAAGATCAACCAACAAGCTCAAAGCCCTCAGACGCACGCCGGTGCCGTTTAACCGGAAGAACTCGTTGTGAGTAGCGATGATCTTCCGCGAACTCCGGCCACGTGCTACACTATGATCCGTGGAATTACAATTTACGCAACGATTGTCGGTAATACAAGAAAAAATTGCACAAGCTGCCCTCCGATCGGGACGCAGTAAAGACGCCGTGCAGCTGATTGCAGTTTCAAAGACTCACGATATCTCCGCCGTCAGAGCAGCATATGATGCCGGGCTTAGGCATTTTGGCGAGAGCAGGGTGCAGGAGGCCGAGGAAAAATTTTGCGCCACCACCGAGTTCACGGACGTGAAGCTTCACCTCATAGGGAGACTCCAGTCAAATAAAGCCAAAAAGGTGCCCGGACTTTTTTCCTGCATTCACTCAGTCGACCGCAAATCTCTTCTGCATGAACTGAACAAACGAGTCAAGGAATCGAGCGCGATCTCGGAAGCAGGACTCGATATACTCATTCAACTGAACGCCTCGGGTGAGGAACAGAAACAAGGAGTGACAAGTTATACAGCGGCATGTGAGCTCATTGCTGCTGCAGAGGCATGTCCGGCGCTCCGCATACGAGGTTTCATGACGATGGCGCCCTTTACCGACAACACCGAGCTTATACGGCGTTGTTTTGTTGCAGCACGCACCATTGCGGAACAAGCTCGTATACAGTTCCCCGATCTTGCTTTAGACGCTCTTTCAATGGGTATGAGCAATGACTACGAAATTGCCATAGAGGAAGGGGCAACCATGGTGCGCGTGGGGAGTTCCCTGTTTGGAGAAAGATGACCGAGACTCAAGTTCGCCGCATGGCCCTTATTCTCCTCGTGTTCGGCCTGACTACGATAGCCCCGTTTGACGCTGGCCGGTATCTTTTTGCTCAACAAGCCGACTCAAATGACGAGGAAATCACAGCCGAACCCTACAGCCCGGAGGAATTCGCCCGACCATTACTCGAACTCCGGCGTTTCAGCATCATCGCGACCGGCGCGTTCCCTGTAACAATGTTCTTTGGCGGCTTTTTCTACGAGTTTGCTCGATTCGGCTACTATAGTGCCCAGTCCGGTGAGTTCCGTGGAGATTATGCACCTCTGTTTCTTGGCCCCACGACCGGGCCGCGTTTTGACCAGGAGGAGCAGCGGAACGTACTCATGGTCGGGCTTAGTCTCTCGCTGTTTGTGGCGCTGTTGGACTTCACGCTTGGTCGCATCGAGGCTCACCGTACCGGAAATCAACGCTCGGCACAATGAACTCGTGTGATTTAATCACGCAGAACTCGTGGACATCAATGAAAAAAGGAAATACCGCTATGATTTACGGGTATATAGTGCGGAACTTCAAATGCAAAAAGTAGAAGCTTGCCTTACGATAGACAATACCGAGCAGGTAGGACGTCGCGTCGACCAGGTGATTGCCGACAGCGAGCTGCCGCTCAATCGCAGCAGACTCAAGTCGCAGAATGCGGAAATCTACTGCAACGATCGGCGGGTTAAGGTATCTCACCTAACTAAGTTGGGCGACAAGGTGAGGATTCTTTATGTCCCCGAGCCCGACACCACGCTAACTGCACAAAAAGTGGAGTTTGGCATTATCTATGAGGATGAAGATGTATTAGTGGTCAACAAACCCCGTGGATTGGTGGTTCATCCGGGCTCAGGCAACTTTGACAATACGCTTGCGCATGGCCTGCTCTTTCATCATCAAAATGAAAGTAAAGACTTTTCTAGTATCGATCCAACTTCACATTCAGTCGCCGCAGATGCAGTCACCACAAATACTGAAGCCTGGGATGACGAGACTCAGGACCTTGGCCCTAACCAACGAGCCGGAATTGTGCATCGTCTTGACAAAGATACGAGCGGGATTCTCATTACCGCAAAAAACACGAGAGCACTGGAATTTATGCAACGTGAGTTTTCGGAGCGGCGCACCGAGAAGCGCTATTTGGCGCTGAGCTACGGAATACCGCCGAGGAAAAAAGGGCAGATTGACTCCCGAATCCTGCGGCATCCCCAACGACGCACAGTTTTCACGACCGACCCCAAAAAGGGGAGAGAGGCGTGTACCGAATATCGGGTAGTGCGCGAGTTCCGCCTATGTATGGGACCCGACGGAAACCTGGAAGTGACCGGTCCGGTGCAAAAAGGCGGTAAACGCGCAGGACCAATTCCAGCCAGAGAAACATATAGCTACGCGTTGCTTGCACTTCGGCCTATTACAGGACGTACGCATCAGCTGCGCGTGCACCTTGCCTCACAAGACTGTCCAATACTTGGAGACCCGCTGTATGCCGCACGTCAGTCAACACGTGATCCGAACTTTCCCGGAGTTCAGCTAATGCTCCATGCCTACAGTCTTGGTATACGACTCCCCAGTGGTGGAGTATGGCGTGTTTTTCGCGCGCCGGTCCCCGACGACATGTTGGCAGTAATTAAGCAACTACGTACCCGACACCTGCAGCCTACCGAGACATAATTCTGCACCGGTCCCGCACCAAGCCAGCAACAGACCCGCACCAAGTAAACCGATGAGGCGACGAGCACCGCCTAAAGCACACCACCATCTGAGGGGTCGGTAAGATCAGTGTTTAGCGTAAGCTCGGCCTCGATTGTGCTTGGAGGACCATGTAGCGGAAACAGAAGCGTGGCGGGTGACAGCATGCTGAACTGTTTTCGCAGTGCCTCGGCAAGTAACATGCGTTCTATCTGCGTTCCTTTTTCTGCAACAATACCGGCACTCATTGCGGGCCCACAGAAGAGGAAGGACGACACTGAAAACATCACCGCATGGCGAGAGTACTCATCAAGCGACACGACCTTAACGTGGAAACCGCTCAGCTCTAAGGTATCACCGCCCTGAACCCGAGCAGTAGGATAACCATGCACGTTCGGATATGTGGCGTACAGCGTTGCGTCATACACCTTCAAAATGGTGCCGATTCCGGACATACGAAGTTCACGAGGATGAGTTAAAAGAATTGATCGGATATACAGTTCGTTGTCCTCAATTGTACGGAGCATAGAAACGGTAAAAGACGTAGGATCAACAAGTATTGCATCACTTGCATTGTCCGGTGCGATGAGATAACTGTTCTCTGTCTCCTGCTGTTCTACGTTAAGTGTGAATAGGCGCATAACCAAGCTCTCCGCCGGAGTTTGCCGACGGGCGTGCCATGTAGGCATCTTTGGGGTTGGACATTCGAAAACTCATCCGCTTCTGGACAATATCAATGAAGTAGGCTTCGCGCACATTACAGTTAGTCATTTCAGTATCAAAAAGATGTGTACCGATAAAGCGCGAGCGAGTTAGATCACAGTCGTCGAAAATGGCATTACTCAGGTGACAGCCGTTGAAGTTATTCTCAATGAGTTCACAGCGTCGCATCTGAAAATTATGTAAGCGTGCGCCGGAAAACACACAATGAATAAAACTGCATTCAATAAACTGCACCTCTTCATGCACGGCAAAATCAAAGGTACAGTTAATGAAGTCGCATTCGTGGAATTCCATCCGGCGAAATGCGGAGCGTGAAAACCGGCAGCAACTGAACTCTGTTTTGGGTATGTTTAGGTTACGTAATGGCATCTGTGAC
>CAZQIK010000159.1:920-4992 GCA_964593085.1 uncultured Spirochaeta sp. | reverse complement strand
CAGCACCAGAGTTGCCGCCACGCGGGCTGTCGCCGCCAAAGCTGCCGCCAAAGAGGCCGCCACCGAAATTGACCTTAGGTACCACACACCAGTCTGACCCGCCGACTGCAAGCACCTCTAACCCGGCCGCACTACACGCCTCGTACAACCGGCCGCCACTTGCGGCTCCATCGTGCTCGCTGCCGTCGTCCCTCACACGTCGCATGCTACGGTCATAATAAGCAAGGAGCTGGCGTTCAAACTCGGCGTCCTGCGCTTGCGGATACCATCGCGTTAGGCCATTGTAGTTAATGGTGGCATAAAAAAGCGCTCCAGGTACCAATGATCGGCGAATCGCGGCACATGTTGCCGCCATAGGGAGAATGTCCATGAGGGCGTGCGCTGTAATGAGTTCGCGTGAGTTCTCTTCTGAAAGCGCCTTTTCTACGCTCACAACCCGGAACTCCACCGCTAAGCTCCCGGGGTCCATGTCGTCCTGAACCTCCTCCAACGCGTCTGTCGGGCGCAGCCTTCCTGCCGTTTCTATAAGCTCCGCGTCCAGGTCGATTCCGCAGATTTCAAGAGCGGTTCCCGCGCTCCGCACCGCACCAAGATCCCGCACAAGTCGTCGGACCATAGCCCCGGTACCGGTCCCCAGGTCGAGAACGCGTAGCGGTCCCCTGTTTGACGCTGCCCACTGACCAATATCGGACAACAAGTGCCGCCGCACCTCGAAGTTCAAGGCACGCTCATCCACCTCCGTCTTCGCCTCTAAGTAATCTTGAAAAGAAATATCAGGAATTGTCATACTCTTCCTCTCGCTTAGGTTATGCCCCTCATTGTATCGTTTGCTTGACTTTCACATAAGGCGGCGGTAGCCTAAACTGAGGTCAAAACACAAACATGAAACGCGTATTCCGCATAATGATTTTTGGACTTTTTTTATCGAGCCTTGCACTGCTGCCAGCGCAGGATGAAGCAAACACTGGCAACGAGGTCAAGGCGGAGGAAGAAGCATCTAGCGAGGGCAGCACTGTCCTTTTTGTACCTATAAAGGGAGATATTCAGCCCTCAATGTTAGTTTTTCTGAGACGAAATATTGAGGCTGCCCGCAGAGATGGCGCTACACACATCGTCTTTGAAATTGATACCTTTGGCGGTCGGGTCGACACTACCCTTCGCATTACCTCGCTCATCGGCTCACTTGACGATATTACCACGGTTGGATATGTCACCCTTACTCCGGAAGGCACCTCAGTAAGCTGGTCGGCAGGCGCGCTTATTGCGTTTAGCATGAACCAGATATTCATGGCGCCCGGGACATCTATGGGTGCCGCAGCTCCGGTTATTGCTGGCCCAGAAGGCGCAACCGCGGCTGACGAGAAGATGGTAAGTGCGGTACGCACCCAGGCTGCGGCAATTGCCGAAAAAAATGGGCATCCGCCCGGGGTGGCCCTCGCAATGGTAGATAATCAGGTAGAACTGCTTGAGTATCTATTAGGCGAGGAACGAGGTCTCGCTACTCGCCCGGAAATGATGGAACTTGAGCGTCGGGCGGAGCAAGAAGGACTAGAATTGGAGACGCTGCGCGTGATCTCGCAAGAAGGCCGCCTCTTGTCCCTTACTGCTGGAGAAATGGAACGGTACGGAGTGTCGGCCGGGACACCGACAAACCGCACCGAGCTCTACGCACAGTTGGGGCTTGACCAACCAAACGTCATTGAGGTAAGTCCAAGCGGCGCCGATGACTTCGTGTCACTTATCACCGGCGCGGGTTTCACCAGTCTGCTGATTCTGGTAGGTCTACTAGCACTCTTTGCCGAGATTTCAAGTCCAGGATTTGGAATTCCCGGTAGCGTGGCAATTGCTGCCTTTGCGGTGCTCTTTGGCAGTAACTTCCTACTTGGCACCGTTGGTTCGGTTGAGCTCATACTCTTTCTTCTGGGCATAGTACTGATCATTGTTGAGCTGTTTATTATTCCTGGCTTTGGTGTTGCCGGAATCTCCGGTATTGCGCTCATTGGAATTTCGTTAGTGCTGTCGATGCAAGAGTTCGTAATTCCCAGCTTCGAGTGGGAGTGGGACTTGTTCCATCGGAACATACTCATGGTTGTTATGAACTTGTTAGCGGCACTTATAGGATTTGCAATTCTGGCGGCAAGTTTTCGCAAAGTATCGTTCTTTCGCCGGCTGGCGCTCGACAGCGCCCAGGATGCTGAATCAGGCTATACAGTCCAGTCTATGGTTGCAGCTGGGAGCCCTGTCGGCAAGAGTGGTCGTACAATTACCACCTTACGCCCAGCTGGCAAGGCAGAAATTGAAGGTGAGATGTTGGTAGTTGAAGCCGATGGCGAGTATGTTTCGGCGGGAGTCCCTATAGAAGTAATACGCCTTGAGGGGAACAATATCATCGTGCGGGAGAAACATTAATGCCGCTGTGGACATCATTTATTTTCGTGGGAGTCGGTTTGTTGCTGGTGCTTGCAGAGGTTTTTATACCGGCTGGAGGCATAATCGGCGTAGCGGGGTTGGTGGCAATAATCGGCAGTGTGTCGGTTGCGTTTTCGGAACATGGCACGGGCGCCGGTGCCGCAGTACTGCTTTTTGCCGCCATTGGAACCCCGGTGGTAATCACATATGCACTAAAGATGTTTCCCAACAGCATTGTTGGGAAGTGGCTCATTTTAGGAACATCGCTTGAAGATCCTCCGCCCATCGGGTCCGGAAAGGAAGCTTCGACTGAGTCCTGGGTGGGCCGGACCGGCATAGCTTTGACCGATCTGCGCCCAACGGGAACAGCTCGGATAGGTGAAGGCAAGCTCAGCGTAGTTAGTTCAGGAGAGTACATCGAGCGAAATTCTCCGCTTGTTGTTTTGAGACGTGAAGGTTCCCGTGTTGTAGTACGTCGTGATCTCGACGCTCCGGAGTCGGAGTTCGAATCGAGTCAGTCTGAGTAGGAGGTAAGAGATGCAGTTCGAGTTAATTATTCTCTATGTAGTCGCGGGTATACTGGCCCTCGGCATTCTTTTCGTGTTCGTCAAGTTCTTCGGCTTATGGTTCCGATCATTGCTTTCAGGTGCACCGGTGGGGCCGGGCCGTCTCATTGGAATGTGGCTGCGAAAGGTCAATCTCTCGGTGATTGTGAATAGCCGGATTATGCTGGTTAAAGCGGGTATTCCCCTGGAAACTGACGTGCTTGAGACGCACGCGCTTGCTGGCGGAAATGTTTGGCGGGTGAGCCAGGCGCTGGTTGCGGCAAATAAGGCTAATATACCCCTTCCCTTTCAACGTGCGGCAGCAATAGATCTGGCCGGTCGCGATGTCCTTGAGGCGGTGAAGCTGAGCGTAAACCCCAAGGTCATTGACTGTCCGGATCCAACTAAAGGAAAGCAAGCTATCGACTCGGTAGCCAAGGACGGTATTCAGCTCAAGGTAAAGGCTAAGGTAACGGTACGAGCCAACATTGAGAGGCTTGTTGGTGGTGCCACCGAAGAAACAATTATTGCGCGTGTCGGTGAGGGCATTGTAACTACCATTGGTTCGGCCGAGTCATACAAAGCGGTCCTTGAGAACCCAGACCAGATTAGCCGACGCGTCCTTGAAAAGGGGCTTGACGCCGGAACAGCCTTTGAAATTCTTTCAATCGATATCGCAGATATTGATGTCAGTGAGAATATCGGAGCTAAACTCCAAGCAGACCAGGCCGAGGCCGACCGCCGCCGTTTCCAAGCGGAAGCCGAGAAGCGACGCGCAGCTGCTCAGGCTCGTGAACAAGAAATGCTTGCCGCCGTGCAAGAGAATCGAGCTAAGGTAGTGCTGGCTGAGGCTGAGGTTCCAAAGGCGATTGCCGAGGCATTCCGAGAGGGCCACCTTGGAATAATGGACTACTACCGCTTCCGCAACATTCAGGCCGACACCGAGATGCGTAAGAACATTGGTGGTGAGTCGACCGACTCCGGATCAAGTGAAACCTAAACGGAAAAGGTGAAACCATGAGCGAATTTTTCGCACAAGGCGGTATGGAGTCGATTGAAGAACTCTTCTCTACGATTACAACCTTCTTCATAGCCCTCATACCTCTGCTTTATCTTTA
>CAZQIK010000159.1:0-910 GCA_964593085.1 uncultured Spirochaeta sp. | reverse complement strand
CGAACGGAAAAACGAGGAACGGCGCCGGCGTGTAGAGGCTGAAGAGGGCGCAGTTGCCCAGAAAGGATCGCAAAACCAGGAAACGCAGGAGCTTGCCCGCGACAAAGACCAGGAAGAGGGGCGGGTTATCGGTATCCTTGAGGCACTGCTAACCGGGCAAAGCCCTGGAACCCGTGTTCCCCCGAAGCCTGTAGCAACACCTCGGCCGGACGAGCGGGAGCGGAACCAGTACGATGAGGACGCCAACTATGTAAGCCCCTATGATACAAAACCCAAAAGGCAGGGCACGAAACAAAAAACTCCGCGAAAAGCCTCTGCACCAACAGAAAAACCAGCGGCGGCGGCAAAGACGGCACTGCCGCGCGAAAAAACAACCGACACCTCAAGGAATCGCATGCCTTCAGCGCAGTCTACCCGGCCTAAACGGGTTAGGTCCGTAAGCGAGGGGCGAAACTTCGAGGATGACAACCGGCCTTCAATTGGCTTTGGCTTTTCAACAGGGCTGGCCGAGACCGGCATTCAGAAAACACCGCCGGTAGTATCGGTCGCTTCAGAACGCCAACGCCGCACACTCAGGAGCTTGACGGAATGGCAGCGCGGTCTTCTCTATGGCGAAATTTTAGGTGCCCCTCGGGCGCTTAAGAAGTACTCTGAGGATGACCTCTAAGGTAACGTGAAACCCGGTGCCCGGGTGAGACTTCCTCAAACGCGGCACCGGAATCTGCGGCTTCTGTCTGTCGTTGATCAAATCTGGCTGCAGTTCCGCCGGGGAGAAACTCAGGGCGTCTGGTTGGGTCGGGTGTGTCGCCAAAACGAAGTGTTGAAGGGCCGCGGCGACCGGCGCTCTCGCCGACGGCTGGCTCAGATCGGAAGAGCACACGTCTGAACTCCAGTCACGTGAAACGATCTC
>CAZQIK010000158.1:0-5000 GCA_964593085.1 uncultured Spirochaeta sp. | reverse complement strand
TTTTCGTGGTCAACAAACGCCGTTTTTGCTTCCGATAACGATACAAGATTCTTTATCTCGGCGTCGGTTAGCTGAAAATCAAGCGGAACCACCACCGCCCGTCGTGCAAGTACCGCCAGGTACGCAATGGCCCATTCGGGCGAGTTTTTGCCGGTCACTACTACCCGGTCACCGGCCACAACACCTCGTTTTGCAAGCTCAAGAGCAGTTTTATACACCGCGTCAAAGGCTCGCCCATAGGTGAAGCGCAGCTCCTTGGGGTCGTAACAACTAAAGGCATTTCGCTCCGGATAGCGGGCCGCACTGATTGCAAACAGATGAGGCAGACTTGGCCATCTTTCGGTGAGCTTGAGAGAACCGGCCGAGTCGTCGCGGTAGTGGTCCAGGAAGCTCCATGGTAGCTCGTTTTTCATTTTGATCTCCTAGCTGATAGCTTAAGAACCATTTTCGTCGCTCATGCCTGTGCTCTGGCCAGCTGGACTCTGACCAGCTGTACTTTGGCCTGCAATAAAGCGAGATATTCGGTCAAGCGAGATATTTTGTACGCCCATGAGTTGCTGCAGCAGAAGGCCGTCCATGGTCGCCAGCATGACCTGCGACATCGTCTCAAACTCTCGGTCGTCTGAGAATATTTTCCGCAATCCGTCTTCAATCATCTGTCGCCAGCGCTCGTACTCTTGGATAAATCGCTCTCGTATCGAGTCGTTTCCGCGAAGTGCTTCCTCAATAAGATATACCCGAATCTGCCCGCGTTTTTTTGACCGAATCATGGTGCGAAACACCATGCGAATGACATCCTGCCGTGGCATACCCTTTCCGCTTTCTTCCAGCCAGGTAAGGATCTTTCCTCCGACATAGGCCATATGTCGTTCGGTAACATCGAAAATAAGGTCACCTTTTGATGCGTAGTAGTAGTACAGAGTGCCTTTGCTTATTCCGACTTCTTTAGCGATATCGGCAAGACTGGTATTTGCAACGCCACGCTCGATTATGAGCTTAGCAGCCGCCTGTATTATACGCTCACGATTTGCACCGGTGCGGGACCGTTGAAACTCCATAAGGCTCCTCTGTATGCTTCCGCACGCGTGATTATCTTTGGTGAGTGCCTAACTAAAGCGGCGTCGGCTGGTTTGTACTGGTCACGGCAGGACATGACCCGGGTTAGGTCGCGCACCTCGGCCTTCATAGCCGTGCGTTTGCACAGCTCCGCAGCCGCATAGCGTCGAGCTTGTCGGGCGGCCGAACGGTCAGCCGGCCGAACGCCCACACGCTCCATGACCGCATCATAGACCCGGCCTGGTGCGCTGTCAATCGGTCGTGGGCCGCTTTATCGCCGCGGGGGCGGGCGGCGGGCGGCGCGGGGGCCTTGTCTCGTGGGCCGCTTTGTCGGTGGCGGGCGGCAGCATGCTTGACGCCAGCGTGGCAGCAAACTACCATAGTCCGATGCCTGTATCTGCCTTACTAGACAACCCTGGAACACTAAGCTTGGCGGCGCTGGTCGTGGTGCTTGTACTGCTTTACATCATTACGATGCTGCTCTTACTGCGCCGGTTGCGGGGCGCTGGCACTGATGGCGGATCTGGGAGTGCTGCCGGGATGGGGGACGCTGGGGCGCCAGGTTCGGCCGGAGCAGGCACCGGTAATCTCGCGGCAACCTTAACCAAAATTGGCGAGGAACTTGGTCGCTTAGAGCAGCTTGCGGGCGATGTTGAGCACCTGAGGAGCGTCTTTCTTACGCCGCGACGCCGCGGTATTGTCGGCGAACTGATGCTTGAGCAGCTCCTCTCCGACTGGTTACCGCAGTCGGCCTACAGTCTACAACATAGTTTTCGTGACGGCGCGCGAGTTGATGCGGTAGTGCGTCTTGGTGAGTACCTGGTCGCGATTGACGCAAAGTTCCCTTTAGAAAGCTTGGGGGATGCACACTCCTCCGCAGACCCACACAAACTTCAAGCTGCCGCTACCAAGGCGTTACGGCCCCAGATTGAGTCGATTTCTCAAAAGTACATTCGCACCGAGGAGGGCACTTTGCCCTTCGCCTTGATGTACTTGCCCTCCGAACATCTTTACTACGAGGCTTTTGTTACCGAGGAGGGCCCCCTGTGGCGATTTGCCCTGGAGCATGGGGTCGTGCCGGTGGGGCCAAACGCACTGTTACTGTACTTGCAGACAGTTGCCTACGGCTTGCGGGGCTTTGCTTTTTCCGAACACAGCCGCAGCATGTCTTCTGCATTGAGCCGCCTCTCCCAGGATGTGGGGGCACTCGGGCGTGAGCTACAGCTTGCCGAAAAACACTTCCAGAACTTTGAAAACAGTTTTCGCAACGTAGGTGAAGGATACCGGCATGTAGCTGGCGACACTACTCGACTTGACGGTGGTCTGAAAGGGAGGCTCATGGAAGGCGGCGGAAGCACCGCGGAGTTTGAAGATGGGGCGGAATAGCATGGAGGCAGACAGAGACCCGGTTGCAGCTGCCCTTATCCAGATCAGCGAGCAATTGCGCGATAGACTTGACGAACTGCGGTTCAGCCCACCAACAGAATATGTGTATAACCCTTTACGGTATGCTTGGAATGTGCACGCAGAGTACCTCCGGCGTTATGCAACTGGAGAAAAACGAGTCGTTTTTTTGGGCATGAACCCGGGCCCCTGGGGCATGGCTCAAACCGGAATCCCTTTCGGCGAGGTCTCGTTTGCCCGAGACTGGATTCAAAGCCCGGCGCCAGCCGAGCGGCCGAGCAATGAACACCCTAAGCGTCCGGTGCTGGGCTTTGCTTGTGGGCGTAGTGAACCAAGCGGCAAACGGCTCTGGGGGCTCATGCAGAAGCGCTTTGGCACTGCCGAGCAGTTTTTTGCCGAACACTTCGTTCTCAACTACTGCCCTTTGCTGTTTCTGGAAGCAAGCGGCCGCAACCGTACGCCAGATAAGCTCCCCAAGGCCGAGTCGGCACCACTAATGAACGCCTGTGATACCGCGCTAGGAGCTATGCTCGCCGTTCTAAAGCCACGGTATCTCGTGGGCATTGGTCGGTATGCGGAGGCGGCACTGCAGCGCGTAGCAAACTCGGAGCTAGCGGATCGTGGTAATGAACTGCTGGTTAGCGGGATTCTCCACCCTAGTCCGGCAAATCCGCGCGCCAATGCGGGTTGGGAAGAGGCGGCAACTGTCGGGCTTGAAGAGGCTGGTGTCTGGTAGCCGCCCCGTCCCCCGGACGCTTAATTATAGTGCTTCAGCCGGAGAAGCAGCGGAAGGTGATCTGAGTAACCTGTCCTCCGCTCGGTGTCCCACCTCTGCGGTGTCCCACGAGTACTGAGGGCAAAACTTGGGGCAACCACCGAAAACTCCTCGTAGTCTAGTCCGCGTCCGTTCCCAAAGTTTGGGCCCAGCAGAACATGATCAATGGTCTCCCAGGAGCCTTGGTAACTATAACTACCAAGGTAGTTTCCTTCCTTCCAGGGAGTGTACAAAACCAGCTTTTGATCTATGGGGCCCGACCGGTTTAGGTCCCCGGTCAGAAAGATACTGCTCGTACCGTAGTCCGGCGGATAGTCATCCGAGAGCCGAATAAGTGCTGTTTGGTAGGCTCCATCGACTCGGCGATACTCGTCATAACTCAGATTTAGATCACCCAACACCACGATAGGCAAAGTCGGCTCTGCATCTAAGATCTCGCGAATGCGGAGCGATAGAAGCGTTGCGGCGCTAATGCGCTCGGGCTCGGTATGCGCCCCACCTCCACCAAACTTGCTCTTCCAGTGATTCACAAACACCACTAATGGCGTTCCGCCAGCGTCCAGCCGAACCTCAAGAATGCTTCGATGTGGTGCAATATCCGGAGCCGACACCATATGCGACCGTACCGAGGTCACCGGGAATCTACTCACTAAGGCAACATGAACGGCAGCATCGGGTGCCGGGGCCATAACCAACTCGGTGTAACCAAGACGAGAGAGGTGCGACTCCACGAGTCGACTCAAGGCATGTCCGTTCTCAATCTCCTGTAGGCCCATTATATCTGGACCACCCGGTACCGCAGCTTCAATCACGGCGGCAATGTTTTCTAGCTTCCGTTCAAAAAGCTCGGTAGTCCAGTTGTCACGCCCCGGGTCGTACCCTGGGTACTCCGTACCGTCTGAGACATCGTCAAAGAGATTCTCAACGTTGTAACTAAGAATGCTTACTTCCTGTATTTCCGAACTTAGCCCGACCGGTTCTGCACAACACCCAAGTACCAGCAGCGCAACGCCGAGTAACCCCACCGCTGGAGCAGTCAACACCGAACACAGCTTCCACACCACGGTCTACCTCCCTACGCGGGAGCCGACAGGCAAAAAAGCTCTTGCCCCTACGCGTTAAGACTCCCGCTTATCTAAGAAAGACAGGATTTGCGTGCGTTCTGCTTCGTGAGTCGTTGAATTTGGCAAAAATTCCTGTCCACGAAGCAGCGCGAAACTTTTTTTGTAGCGTTCGGCGGTTTCGGCAAGTACTGCAAGCGGAATGTCCGGCGGATCTCCCTCCCCGCTCCAGCCCTGCTGCATAAGCCATTCCCGGAGGTACTCTTTGTCCAGCCGCTGCGCCGGTTCCTGGCCCTGGACTGCGCGGTCGGCGTCAAGAGGCCGGAAGCGGGATGAGTCAGGAGTATGTAGCTCGTCAATGAGCATAAGAATACCGTCGGGGGCAACGCCAAACTCATACTTGGTGTCCACGAGAACAAGTCCCCTCTCACGTGCGAGTAGCGTTCCACGCGCAAAGAGTTCGAGCGCGGCCTGCTCGACCTGGCGCCACAGATCGGGCGCAACTAACCCGGACCTAAGAATCTCGGCTGAGCTTATCGGCGCATCGTGGAGGCCTTGCTCGGCCTTGGTAGAGGGGGTAAGAATTGGCTGGGGCAAGCGCTGGTCCTGCAGCAGCCCGGGTGGAAGTTGAATACCGGAAACAGGTCTGCCAGCCGCATAGTCACGCCAGGCCGAACCGCTGAGGTAGCCACGCACCACAACCT
>CAZQIK010000157.1:3065-5003 GCA_964593085.1 uncultured Spirochaeta sp. | reverse complement strand
CACCATTTGTCGGCGGCGGTGCCGTCCCAGTGGCCGATGTAGCCGGTGTCTTCGAGGGTGTTACCGGCAGGATCGGTAGCCGGGATCGTCTGGGCCGCGACGGCGCCAGTAATGTTCGGCGTTACGTCAAAATCTGTAGACCAGTCGTCGGTACCTTCAACTGCAACTGCATTTTCAATGCCGGAGGTATAGGTGTTGCCTTCGATCTGGTTGCCGGTTCCGGCATTGATATCGTTCGTACGGGCTGTTCCAAGCGTTCCGCCGACGAAAAGCACGCCGTCAAAGGAGGTAGTGGAGTCTTCATCCACAACCGCGGGCTGGCCATTCGCCTCCTGCATGTCGATTACACTGTTGTACATGGAGTAATCTGCATCGCTCTTGAAGGCGAATCCGGAGCTGGTTGCTGAACCGGCAATCGCGGTAATATTCGCAAGGGCCGCAGTGGATGCCGGAAACACGTCGTCCGCGTCGCCGTCGGCCTCAATAAGGGAGCCAGCGTCATCGTCGTAGCCTTGCAAAATCGCGAACTGCACTGAGCCGTTCCAGCCATCGTCGCCATCGAGGGCGTCGTCCTGGATACCGGTTCCCACGTAGTACTTAAGTTGCACGCTTCCGCCAAAGAACTCGATGCCGTCGTCCGCGCCGCGGTGCGCCTGCAGATACTCGAGCGTGGTACCGCTGCCAACACCCTGCATGACGAAGGTGTTAAGCTCGTTGTCCGCGGTGAAGAGCTTGCCAGCAAACTGACCGATTACGTACTTGAGCGTTCCTGAATTATCATCGTCGACGGGGTCTTCTCCACCACCGTACTCACCGGTGCCGCCTTCGCCTTCGGCGTATCCGCCTTGGACTCGCGCATAGCCATTGATAATAATGCCTCCCCAGTTACCGGCTGCGCGCTCCCCAGGGGAGTTAATGGCAGTGAAGACGATCGGATCGGTGGCGGTACCCACAGCGTTGATCTTGGAGCCGCGGGTGATAATCAAAGTCCCCGGAGTGGAACCTGCATCATCGCCGAGTATTACTGTCCCTGGCTCGATCGTCAGCGTGTTCCCGGTGGCAGCACTTGGATTCTGCGCGTTGTTACCGATAAACACCGCACCTTTCAGTACATATGTCTCATCACTGTCTAACGTCAGGTCTTCCTCAAATCTACCCGATAAGACTTTCGCGGTGATCGTGGTACCGTCGTATGTGATTTCTTGATCGGTGATTTGGCCATCGAACGTAACGCCCCCACCACCATCATCATCATCATCGTCACTGCCAAAGAGACTGTCACATCCTACAACGGTTAACGTTAGAAACGCCAACATTGCCAATAACAATCGTGTCATTGTCTTACTTGTCATTTTTTCCTCCTCATGGTTTTGCCGAACCTTTTCCGGCTCAAGTATGTGTAGCGACATTTTGTTACACTACGGTTACAAAACAGCAAAATTTCAACGAGTTTTGTGTGAATTTTCTATGAAGAGTAGCTATTCAGCGGCGGCACGTTTTCCGGGCATGCGAGATTCGTTGCGAGATTCGTGTTGTCGCCCGGCAAGCACGGTCGTATATTCGCGTCAGTATGAGTGAAAAAACAAAGATTATTGTCCTTGGCGCTGGCTTTGCTGGGCTGCAGGCTACAAAAGCGTTTCTTAAGGGGGCGCCCGATGCAGAAATCACCCTCATAGATACAAATACATATGCCACAATGCTTCCAGCATTACCGGACGTGCTTTCCGGTCGGGTTCCTCGGCACGCGGTAACACGGGAGCTGTCGGATATTTTTCCGCAGCGGGTTCGACTCATCCAGGACGAAATCACCGCGATGGACTTTACCGCGCACCTCCTCACCGGGGTGAAAGAGACATATCGGTACGACTATTTGGTTGTTACTACCGGGTCGCGCCCGGCATACTTCGGATTTGCGCCTGAGTCTGGAACGCTCCACAC
>CAZQIK010000157.1:0-3055 GCA_964593085.1 uncultured Spirochaeta sp. | reverse complement strand
CCTTCATTCCTATCCGGCTGCAGAGGCACTTCGCGCCGAACTTAGTCGTAAGGTGCGAGACGCAAGCCACACAGCACAAGACGCCAGCCACACAACGCTTGTGATTGTTGGTGCTGGCTACACCGGCCTGGAAGTGGCCGCATGCACCAACCATGGATATGCGGAGCTGCGCTCCGGGTTATCTATTCTCGTAGTTGAGAAAGCCGACGATATTCTTGCTTTTCTTTCAGCTAAAGGGCGACGAAAAGTCCGCAACTATCTTCAAAGCATAAACGTTGAACTGCGAACAGGCGTATCGCTTGAGGCGCTGAGTTCCACGCACGCAACCCTTTCCGACGGCACAAGCATAGAGAACCCGGTGGTGTGTTGGACCGCTGGCATGCAGGGCGCAAACGAGAACATAACCGGGAGCTATGAGCACACACGTGACAAGCGACTTGAGACAAACGAGTATTTACAGCTCCCCGAACACCCAAATGTGTATATAGCCGGAGATTTAGCGGCGCTGAGCGACGGGAAATCGGTTTTGCGGCGAGCGGTGAATTTTGCCTACTACTCAGGAAGCCGCGCAGCCGACAACTGTGTGCGCGCTATGCACGGTCGCAATCCGCGGCCATTTCGCCCGGTAGATCTCGGCTGGGTTATTCCGCTTGGAGACATGAGTCTCGGAAAAGTGTTTGGAATCATTCCGGTCGGGGGTAAGCTGGGATTGCGAATACACTATTTTATGTCGGGGTTCCGACACTTTGGGCGTGCGGAGACCTGGGAGTTCATCAAGACCGCGGTCTTCCTCGGGAGGGCCGCAGACCGGCCCGACCAAGAGGCCGCTGCACACCAATGACTGAGTCATTGAGACAGCAGCCCGTAAAGGTGTGGTTTCTCTCGCTGCGCCCGTACTCTTTTACGGCCTCCCTTATGCCGATACTGCTCGCGGCCGCCGTGGTATTTGTCATGCAGCAGAAAGGAGAGGCAAGCACGCCGCTGTGGGTAACCTTCCCCCTGTTTGCCGCAGCAGGTGTGCTGTTTCACGCCGGGACCAACGTGCTCAACGACTACTACGACTACATTCACGGTGTTGATACCGCAGCAGACACGGACCCAACGCACCTTCTTACCCGGGGCCTGGTGACACCGCGGTTTATGCAGAGAACCGGGCACATCTATTTTGCGGCCGGTATTCTCATTGGGGCGACCATAGGTATTTGGCGCGGGCCTATTTTTGTCATAGTTGGCGTGCTTGCCGCAGCGGCCGCGTACTTCTACACCGGTAGATATCTCAGCCTCAAGTACCTTGCCCTCGGCGATATCGTGGTATTTCTACTCCTTGGTCCGGCAATGGTTGCTATGGGCGCATGGGCCCTGCTAGGCACCGTCCCGGTATATGCGGTCGCTGTAAGCATACCCATAGCCTTCCTGGTAACTGCAATTATGCACGGCAATAATCTCCGCGATATCGACAGCGACAAGGCTGAAGGCGTACTAACACTTGCCGGTGTCATAGGGCATAGAGCGTCCGCACATGTGTTCACGGTGCTCATGCTTGCACCATTTGCGTTCACGGCGGCACTTGTCGGCACCGGCATCTTACACCCAGTCGCGTTCGTGACCTTTGGAGCGCTGCTTCCGGTTTCACGTCTGATTGTAAAAGTCTACGCGACCCAGAACTCCGCGGAGCTTGTCTTGCTTCCTATGTCCTGCGCCTTGGTGCATGTGGTCTTTAGCGCGCTGCTTGTTGCTGCGTTGATACTTGAAGGACTTGTGTTTGCCGGATGACGACCATTACCCTGCACGAAATTGAAAACGAGATGCTCACCATTGTGGACCAAGAAATTGCGGAACACAGGATCCACGATCATAGCCCTACCCTGGCCAACACGCTCCGAAGCTACATAACGCGCCCCGGAAGACGCCTGAGGCCTCAGCTGCTCATTGACACCGCCCGGGCCTATGGCTATACAAACAGAACTGCGCTCCTACGAGTTGCTGCCGCAACCGAGCTGTTGCATATTTTTGCACTGCTACATGACGACCGACTCGACGGCGCATCAAGGATTGCGCAACCGGAAACCCAAGACGACCAGGCTCCGGCCACGCCTCCACAACACTACGAACTTCTCGCGGGCGATATTCTGCACACCATTGCACACTCTGTTCTCGTAGATGCAGTTCATAATTTCGATATCGCTCGTGAAATTCTGACTACCATTCGGCGTGTTTCCATAACGACGATTGCCGGGCAGGCCATGGACATAGAGTTTCTGCATGAGGCATCACCGCCTCCAACATGCGAACGTCTGAAGACGCTGTACGACCAAAAAACAGGCTTCTACTCCTTTGTCGCTCCCCTCACCATAGCCCTGCTCCTTGCCGGTGCCCCAGCATCGGAGCAGATTAAGGCCCAGCAAGCAGGGCTTGCAGTGGGACGTGCGTTCCAGTTTCGGGACGATCTCGGAGACATTCGGCCCTTCTTAGAGGGCGACAGCGCAGATCAGCCGCAGGCCGCTTATTGGGAGTTTAATCTCGCGGGCACATACATGTACGAGGTCCGCGGTGTCGACACGCGTTCGCAGTGGTATGCAGGCGCCGCCCGAAGTCGGTTGTTGTCGACGTTAAGCTTCCGCGAGCTTGCGCAGTTTACAGAGGAGCAGATGGAACAGGCCCTGGAGGAATCACGAGCGGCCATCGCAGCGTTGAACCCCGATAGTTTTTGCCACTTAGACTTTCTTGTAGGTATTATTAGGGCATGAAAAAGAATCTACTTTACAGCCTTTTGGCAGTGGTAGGCCTGGTAATACTTGCAGCCGTCGGGTTGCGTATATACACAGGCATGCGTGCGGGTACAGCCGAGCCAACGCGTGCGGTTGAGGCCGAACGAATTGAACCGGAAAACCGCCCACTCGGCGCCATTGAGTACCGCGTCGTGACCGGCAATGCCGAGCAGTCGCAAGCACGTTTCCTTATAAATGAGGTGATTTTCAACAGGGAAACCGAGGTCGAGGGTACAACCGACCAACTTGACGGCTCCTTCGTGCTGGATTTTGAGCAGGGAACCGTC
>CAZQIK010000156.1:0-5010 GCA_964593085.1 uncultured Spirochaeta sp. | reverse complement strand
CTGCGTTGCGTCGAGCAATGCAAACTCGGTATGTTTCTCAAAACCAAATAGACCGTTGGCAAAACGTATAAGTTGTTTGTCATTAATCTCACAGCTTCCAAGTGCCTTACTTTGGATCCGTAGCATGTGTCCCTACCTATCTCAAGAAGTCAAGCAATGTGGGCTGAAGTACGCGTGAAGCAGCCGACAGTGCAGCCCGATGAGTATGTTCAAGCATTCTGAGGTCTGTAACTGCCTCGGCCAAATCAATATCTAGTTCATTTGACTCTCGCCGCGCGACCTCGGGTATGTCGTACTGCTCGGTGCGCTGATATATAAAGTCTAAACGCTGTGATTGCGCGCCAAGATCCCCAAGCCGCGACAGCATTGTATTAAGTCCGGAGTCCACACCGCCGAGTGCGGCGCCGCCAACGGCCTCCTGGTCACCGGCAAATAACGCATCGCGCAACGAGATAACTACATCGAACATCGACCCACCAAAATGGTCAGCCGATGGTGCGATATTGGCAGGCGGACGTTGCGTGCCGTCGCTAACAACACCAAGATCTTGCAACACCGTCCCCGTCGAGTCTTCTATCCAAAGCTGGTGAGGAGTAGTTGTTTCCAACGAAAGCGAGTTCTGCACTGGATCAAGTCGAGCTCGCAGAGAAAGTCCGGCATTGTTGATCTTTCCAATTACGGCGCCGATGGTATCCCCTTCAGTTAGATTGATTTCGCGGCCGTTTATTCGGACGACACTGTCCTGCTGCACCTGATAGCCGCCCGCATCAACGGTAGAGATCAGCGTCTGGTTCTCCGCCCAAAAGACTTCGTTACCGGGAAAGTTGAGTTGCATGTGCGAGTTTTCAGATACCTCGGTGGTTTTCACGTTGATATCCCCGACATACTCGACAGCGGTAATGTGCGCTCCCTGGGCACCAGGCACATTCCCCTCAACGATGCGAAAGGGCTCGGTCCGGGTTCGTGTTCCCCCAAATATCATGCTCCCATCACCGTTCTTAGAGTTACCAAGACTTACAAACTCTTTTAGCAGCTCATCCACCTCGCTCGCCATAAGGCGCATATCATCCGGCGTGTAGGTTCCATTGGCCCCTTGAACCGCAATCTCGCGAATGCGCTGTAGCATATCTACCCCCTGACGCACCTGCCCCTCGGTGTACCGATGGTTGCTCTGAGCAAACTCAATATTTTTGCTGTATCGCTCAAGCCGAGTTCGAAACGACTTGAAGCGAGTTCCATGAGCGGCTGCAATGGGGTCGTCACGTAAAGACTGCACCTTGCTTTGGGTGCCAATCTGGTCCCGGGTGCGAGCCATTTCGTACTCACGACGTCTCATATGAAACTGTGTATTTTCATGCGTCAGATTATTACTTATACGTTGCATCGGTTATTAGACTCCCATCCTGTTGATAATGACGTCGAGCATCTCGTCGGTCTGAGCAATAAAGCGTGCGGCCGCATTGTATCCATGCTGGAAACGAATCATGTCGGCCAGTTCCTCGTCGATATTCACCCCACTGATCGACTCCCGCATATCCCGCAGGTCTTTCATGATGAGCTGCTGTGTTTCAAGTGCGATTCGGGCCTCTTTTCCCTTAAGTCCGATCTCGGCCACGCTGTCTGCAAAGTAGTCGTCAAAGGTAGCAGTTCGTCCAACCATGACCGGGTTGTTACGTAATGAGGCAACCTCGCGGGCAGCCATGCCATTACCAGCCTCCCCCGGACGCCCGGCCTCTCCAAACGAAGCCGCTACTTTCGTTGGATCACGCCGAAGGGTTTCCGTCACCTCGATCCAGGAGGACGGTCGCGCAAGCGGAGCTACGGAGAAATCCGCATCAGCTCGCAATGCGGTGACCTGATCGGCGGCTTCAAAGGAAAAGGCACCTGCCGCGCCACTCTCAAGTAAGACACCTGAGTACCCAACAAGAAACTGCCCTGAGTCCTGCAAAGATCGAATGACAAAGTCAGGATTATCTACGTCCTCTGCCGGTGTTGCACGTAGCTGCAGGCGATTCTCTCGATTCAGACGAGCGGTAACCTCGGCACCTGAGTTATTAATTCTGGAAATAAGATCACCGACTGTGTCGGTTGGGTTATACTCTACATCTAGGGTTCCATCTGCGCTCGGCAACGTAATGATCCCGGATAATCCGATCTGTTGTTCGTTCTCCAGGCTGTTTGCGCCGTTTATTCGGTGGAGGTAGGTAGAGTCAAAAACACCATCGCCGCCGGTGTCATAATTTCCTAAGGCATTAATGACCGCCGGATACTCTACAAAGAAGTCGTTACCGCTCTGACCATCAAGCCCATAGCCATCTCTATGGATTTCGTTAACTAAATCAACAAAGTTGATAGTCATTGTATCGAGTTTCTGCAACTCTTCGCGAACATCACCATCACGAAGCTCCTGAAGTCCAAATAGCTTGCCACCTCGAAAATCGGCCGTCTCGTCGCTATGAGACCACCGTACCCGTGAAAAGCCCTCGTTGGCCGGTTCTGCTTCAAGTTCAAAAGGACGTGCAATCCCACCTTGGACGATATGAAAACCGGAGGTGTGGATATTGAACTCATCAGGGTCACGCGTATCGGTAGTAATGTTGATGAGCTTCGACAGATCCTCCACTAAGACATCCCGCCGATCAAGCAGATCGTTAGGGTTGTCGCCAGCGGCCTCGGACTTAACTATTTCCATGTTCGTGTCTGCAATGTCCTGAATGAGCACATTGATGTCGCGTACCGTTGCCCGGATGTCGTCATCAAGCATTTCACGAAGTTCATGCAGAGATCTACTACGCTGGTGAATGCCTTCTATGAGGGCTTCACCGTTGCGCACAACTGCGGCTCTTGAGGCACCCTGCTCCGGTAGCATTGCCAGCTCTTGCCAACCATCCCAAAACTGGTCCATAAGCGACCGCACTGAGAGGTCGGTGGGTTCGTTATACACCTGTTCCAGCATCATCACGTACTTGTCACGGCTTTCCCAGTACCCTTCGCCGTTTGCCTGCGAAACAATACGTCCCTCAAGTATCATGTCCTTTAGCCGTTCGACCTGAGCCACCTGCACTCCCTGCCCTACCTGGCCAGGCCGTTCAGCACGATTCAGCTGTGGCCGATAAATTGGATGAGTAGCCTCCATCTGCACACGCTGCCGGCTATAACCCTGAACCGAGGCGTTGCTGAGGTTGTGGCCCGCTGTCGTCAGCGCTCGATTATGTGCGTTCAGACTGCGCTTGCCAATTTCTATGCCGGAAAAGGTAGACTGCATTGTGTTCCCCTACAGTTGATGATCCAGAACAAGGGCGCGACGATCGGCACTTGCGGCACAGCCGTTGCGCGAGTAGTGTTTGCCTTTGTGGCTTGGAAAAAGCTCTTCTAAGAAGGCTTGGGTTGTTTCGGCAGCAGCATTAACGTAGGACTGGAGCCCATATGTCGCCGATTGCACTGTCATTACTGCAATTTTCAGCTGCCGGTAGAGCTCAGTTAGTTCGGTTCGGTCGGCAAACGGAGCCAGTTGCAAAATGTCTAGAAGGGCTACCCCACCGTCACCTGCGGAGTCTGTGAGCTCTTCAGACTCGGAAACCTCGGCAAACTCGCCTAGACAGTCCCGCCGCATCTCTTCAGCTTCAATAACTCTGGAGCTCCAGTAGTCAAGCTCGTAGAGTTTTGTCTCCAAATGTGACCAGTTGCGTTCCATGACGGCATTGCGGATAAGGCGCTCGGCTTCTGCTACCCGATCCAGGGCTTCGATCTCGGCGCGGAGAGTCTTCTTGAGTGGTTCAACAGATAGTTTCATCTACGTCCTCCATGGTGGCCGTTTATAGTACCGGCCGTCTTTCTTATTCTCGGCGCCAAACCCGACGCTATTAAGACGTTTCGGCGATGACACATGCCGGTTGTTACGTGTATACTTCGCCTCGCAGAGGAAAGTGTATATGTTTCGATTCTCAACAAGCAGATCTCACCGGTGTCTCATACACGCATTCAGTTTCCTGTTGATCTCGACTCTACTCTTGATTAGTGCCCCCTTTGTAACGGCGCAAGCCGCTCCATTCGACGGCCTGAACCTCCACAGTGAGCCGGTAGACGATATTGTAGAGAGCATTCTGGGTGAACTCAGTTCCGAGGAGATTGTAGGACAGGTATTCCTCCTTGGTTGGCAGGGTGAAGCCCCCAGCTCCACGATAATGAACTGGATCCGGCAGAGGAATATTGGCGGTGTCAAAATTTTTGGCTGGAACGCTGATCATATACCAACCTTAGTCAACTCCATTCGAACAATGCAGACGGCAGCCTTAGCACGTAACGGGATCCCGTTGTTCACCGCCACCGACCAAGAGGGTGGTTGGGTTCGACACGTGCGCGGTAACACCGCAATCACTCCCGGCAACATGGCAATTGGCGCCGGTGGGCTGCCACAAGACGCGTACCTGAGCGGATACCACATCGGCAAAGAGCTTAATGCACTTGGCATAAACATGAACTTCGCACCCACCGTCGACTTGTACACCAATCCAGAGGCAATGGTTATTGGTCCGCGTGCTTTTTCGGATGACCCTGTTCAGGCTGGCATATTGGGAGCCGCGTTTGCGCGAGGACTATCGGCAACCGGGGTGCTTGCAACCGCCAAGCATTTTCCTGGACACGGCAATGCGGACGGTGATTCACACGGGGTTCTCCCAGTACTCAATGAGACGCTCGAAGAGCTACGAGAACTGGAACTCGTTCCTTTTCGCATGATGATCGCCGAAGGCGTCCCAGCAATTATGTCGGCCCACCTCGCATTTCCCTCTGTAGAACCAAGCGGAGCTCCGGCTTCCCTTTCGTCCCGCTTTCAACGAGATATTTTACGCGGCGAGCTGGGATTTGAAGGAATAATTATTACCGACGATCTCTACATGGGCGGCGCGACGGTCTACCAGGCTCGGACCAAGCAAAGCTTTGCGGAACTTTGCTTAGCGGCGAGCTGGGATTTGAAGGAATAATTATTACCGACGATCTCTACATGGGCGG
>CAZQIK010000155.1:0-5025 GCA_964593085.1 uncultured Spirochaeta sp. | reverse complement strand
GCAGACTGTAAATCTGTTGGCTCAGCCTTCGAAGGTTCGAATCCTTCACTCCCCATAAAACTAAGAACAAGTGTTCGTATATGCGGCCCTTCAGGGCCGCAGTACACCCGCCTACCGGACCTCGCCCGGTTTTGTGAGAATACTGCACATGAAAACAGTACAACAAGGTTCCGAGGGTATCCTCTACAGCAATGGGTTACGATTTGAGTGCAACCGATGCTCTCATTGTTGTCGACACGATCCCGGCTTTGTTTTTCTCTCGGAAGAAGACATTAATCGAATCCCGGGGTATCTTCGCATCGGGAGAGCCGAATTTCTTGCAAGATATTGCCGTACTGTCGATATAGGTAGTGTGCGACGCATAACGATTGATGAACGACCAAATTACGATTGTGTATTCTGGTCGGAGAAGGGCTGTGAGATTTACGAGGTGCGACCTTTGCAATGTAGGAGCTACCCGTTTTGGGCTTCGGTGGTTGAGTCGGTCGAGAGTTGGCAAAAGGAAGCTGAAAACTGCCCTGGTATGAACGCGGGTCGTCTGCACAGCGCAGATGAGATTAACGATTGGCTTGTTCAGGCGCGAAAGCGTCGTCTGGTTGAGCTGGATCCACCCCATAGAGGCGGTTGAGATGGAAGTTCGTTTCTGGGGAGCTCGAGGATCACATCCGCGTCCAATGACGCCCGACGAGCTTCGAAGCAAGATCTCGACGGTAGTTCACCGAGTTCAGACGAGTGATCTGGAGGATGCACAGAGCAGGGAGCGATTTCTGCTTAGTCTTCCGGACTGGCTTTTTCGGCCACCGGGTGGTAACACGCCTTGTGTGGAACTACGGCTCAGCGAGCACGAGAGCATGGTTTTCGATGCCGGTACCGGCATCATTCAGCTTGCCGAGGACTGGGCGCGTCGAGGTTACAGTGAAGACTGCATTAACCTATTTTTTACCCACTTTCATTATGACCATGTCCAGGGACTCCCGTTTTTTGGGCCAGCCTACAATCCTACTTCTCGCATTCGGTTCTTTAGTCCAGTCGAGAATTTCGAGACAACTCTACGTTCGCACATGCAACATCCGTTTTTTCCTGTGACCATGGAAGGCAAAATGACTGAGTCTATGGAGTTTCATGTTCTAAAAGAAGACGAGCTTGTCGTGTCGGGTGCTCGAGTTCGATATCGTCTCATGAATCATCCTGGTGGGGCTTACGCGTATCGCGTAGATTATCATGGGAGGAGCTTCATTTATGCAAGCGATGCCGAGTTGCAGAATGAAGACTTTGAACATTCTAAGGCGAATCAAGACTTTTTTGAAGGCGTTGATGTTCTTATCCTCGACACCCAGTATACTTTGGGTGAGGCAATTGAGAAATACAACTGGGGGCATAGTGCATTTAGTCTTTCGGTCGATTTTGCCCTCACATGGAAGGTAAAGCGCCTGTTTATGTTTCATCATGAGCCAAGATACAGCGATAAGCGGCTTGTAAAAAATCTTGAGTCGGCCCGCGCGTACGCAGTCAAGTCGAGTAGTCACGATCTTAAGATTGAACTCAGTCGCGAGGGGAGCCGTATCACGGTATGAGTTCCGACCAGATGAGTTCCAACAACTCCATGCAGCTGGAATTTCGTGAACTGGTTCGGTTATATCTTTTTCTCCATGAGCATGAGGCGGAACTGGACGTATGTCTTGAAGAGTTTCTTGCGCGTGCGGAACGCGAATTATTCCGGCAGCTTTCGATCGAAGAGATGGAGCGGCTGAGGCACACGTATTGCGATGGCTCCCAAAATGATGGCTCCGGCACCAAGTATGGATGAACTCGGCTATAGGAAGTTACTCTATGAAACGAAACTCGATTATTGGTCGCGCACTCGGTGTTATTTTTTTGGTGGGGGCGCTTCTGTTAGTGGCTCCAAATTTGACAGCGGAATACCGACCTGCAACCGGGGGCGAGGACCGAGACCAGTTTATTTCGCCTCTCTTATTGGGTCGTGGTTTTAGCGTAACGGCTACCGAGAGTCCAACAGCATCTATCATGAACCCTGCTGCAGGCGCACGTACTCAGCGTACCACGCTTGACCTCTCCTACGTTGGTCTCAATGACTTTGGTGGCGAAGGGCTGGGCGGGCACATCGTTTCGGGCGGCGCAGCCTTCCCTAGCCGTTACGGCGTTTTCTCGGGTTCCGCCCAGTTTTTGCGGAGTGAACTTGACGACATGCGCCTGGGGACCGGTGGAGCCGCACATGTATCTGCAGCAAAAGAGGTATTTGACGACCTGCTGGTTGGAGTGGGACTTAACATGTACGGTGGTAGCGCGGATCGGAACAGAGTAGCCGGTGGCCTCGACCTCGGCTTCATTCAGTATTCCGGGCCCTTTGCACCATTGCCACACTTTCGTTTCGGCGCTGCGTTAAAAAACATAGGCAATTTTTATGATCCTGTTTCCGGGCGTACCGGTTTCCCGTCTTCATTTACACCGGCCTTTGGTATTGGGTTTACTCCTGTTCATACCGACAGCTTGGAAGTTGATTTCTCGGGCGACCTGAGTTTCCCGTTTTTTCAGAATGCACGGCTGAACCTTGGCAGTACCTTGAGTTTTGGTAATGTGTTTGATGTTTTTGCAGGTTGGCAGATAGACCTGCGACAAACCGTCGATTTTCCGGAGGCTGAAAGGCGTAGTTTTCTGCCGTCTTTCGGGGTGGGTGTCAATTTGGGCCTTCCGGCTGCTGAAGAAGGCGTTAATGACGGGGCAAGAACGGCTGGCGGCGAACAGCGTGGTGAGCTACGAACACGTAGCTCTGCAGCACCCTTGTATGAAGATGTTTGGGCCTTTTCGGCTGGGGTGAATCTGCCCCTTGGTGTTATAGATCGCAATCCGCCGGATATGAGCACCGACTACCGTGATCACGTCTATTTCGCGCCAAACAATAATGGTGTCAACGACTATTTCGATCTTGGCATCTCTATCACCGACGAGCGATACGTAATGGGATATGTTCTGCGTATCGAGGATAGTAATGGAAATGTAGTTCGCGAGATCAGAAATCGAGATACAAGACCTCAGGAACGTAATTTCCGCAACTTTACTGAGCAGCTCATTGCAGCCCGAGCCGGCGTGGAGATCCCGGAGTCGTTGCGTTGGGATGGTACTACGAATGCTGGCGCCCGTGCTTCAGATGGGGACTATCTCTTGTTTCTGGAGGCATGGGACGACAACGAAAATCATGCCGAACTGGGTCCCAAACTCCTAACTATCGATACGACACCCCCAGAAGTGGAGATGCTTCGCCCCGCAGCAGAGGATCGCCGCTTTGTCTTGAGCGACGACGGGCTTAGTTATGAGTTTACCGTAGCGCAAAGTGGCTCGGTGGAGGATCTATGGAGGGCCGAGTTCGTAGATGAGTCGGACACGGTTGTAAGAAGCTTTGTGTTTGAGAATGAAGCGCCGTCCGACATCACCTGGGATGCGCTTGACGGCGACGGTATGCTGGTCCCAGATGGAATCTACAATTACCGCATTCGCAGCACCGACCGTGCGGGTAACACAACCACTGAAGAATTAAACAACATTCTTCTTAACACCACTCCGACCCCAATAACGGCATCAATAAACACGGGATATTTTTCGCCGAACAACAATGGACGCAACGATGAGGTCAGAATCTCCCTTTCTATCCCAATTCGTGCTTCTTTGGAAAATTGGGATCTTCATGTTCATGATTCAAGCGGAACGACAGTGCGTTCCTGGAGTGGACAAGCTGAGGTTCCAGATTCTATCGAATTCGACGGTCGAGACGAGTCCGGTATTGTGTTGCCGGAGGCTGGGTATACGGCCCAGTTCCGTGCGTTCTACCAAAATGGACATCGTCCTGAGTCGGCAACGCCCGAGTTTGTACTGGATCTAACTCCTCCCACCGCGTCAGTGCAGTTGGAGACTCCAGTATTCTCGCCGGATGGCGACGGCGTACTCGATACCGCAGTATTTTTTCAGGAAAGCTCCGCAGAGCCACAATGGACTGGTATAGTGCGCAACGAAAGGGGCAACGAAGTACGGGAGTTCGTCTGGCGTGATCGTGCGGCGTTTCGGTTCGAATGGGACGGCCGATCAGAGAACGGCACGCCTGCGCCCGACGGCCTTTATACCTACTTCATTGAGTCAACAGACCGTGCCGGGAACTATGGCCGATCAGAGGAAGTGGTGGTGCGGCTTGACACCGCAGAGACTGAGGTCTACGTGAGTGCAGAGTTCAGCGCGTTTGCGCCGAATGCAAACGGAATTAGAGATACAATACGGTTTTTCCCTCGGCTTGAACGTAATGATGATATTGTTTGGTACCGTCTGGAGGTGCTGAATGAAGAAGGAGAAATTGTACGCAGCTTTAGCGGACAGGATCGAATGCAGTCGGAGTACATCTGGGACGGTAGTGGTACCGACGGTTTACCGGTTAGTGACGGGCTGTATCGTGCTCGACTCGACATGTTGTATGCCAACGGGAATAGGGAGACGGCGCACACCTCACGTTTCGAGCTTGATACCGTTTACCCGCGCGTGACAGTGGATCCGGAGTACACTTTGTTTTCCCCCGATGGGGACGGAAATAGGGATACGGTCCGGATTCGTCAAAGCGGGACGATTGAAGAAATCTGGGAAGCTGAGATCAGAACGACGGATGGTGAGCTCATCAATAGTCTTTTTTGGGAGGGGTCACCTGAGAGTTTCATCTGGGATGCGACCGATGAGGCCGGAAATCGGGTACCTGATGGGGAATACCGTTACGCAGTGACAGCATCCGACCGCGCGGGAAACATAACTCGTGTCGAGTCCGCAGCTCTGCGGGTGGATACCCGCCCGACTCCGTTATTTGTTACCGCAGAATATGGTTCATTTGCGCCTAATGACGACGGATTCCGGGATTCAATAACCATTACCTCCTACGTTGGCCTGCCGGAAGGTATAGAGTCCTGGGAGATGGAACTGGTGCATGAGTAGATCGGAAGAGCACACGTCTGAACTCCAGTCACGTGAAACGATCTC
>CAZQIK010000154.1:0-5030 GCA_964593085.1 uncultured Spirochaeta sp. | reverse complement strand
CCCGGGCCGATGACAAAAACTCGGCTGGCTCGTAGTACCGGATACCCGGAAGCTTGAATAACCTGTTGTATTCGCCCGTATCCATCTTGATATACATGCGTCTCAGATACGGTGGAGTAGTTAATAAACCCCTCCGGCGACAGGGCAACACCGCCCTGAATGCTATCCATAAACACGAGCTCGCCACCCGCTGCAATATAGCCAAAAAACGGATCCAGCTGAAAGGGAAAAAGCGGCCCTACCGCGCCTGCCGAACTCGGGGAGACACCCTGCAAGGTTATGCCCTCTTCTACCTTAACTACAAGCTCAGTGCCCAGCGGACGAGGAAACAAAGCAAGATACAGCAAAAGCAGAAATAAAGCTCCTCCACCGATCAGACGCACTCGTTTAGCCATAACTATCCTTGATCACACTACAGTGATCCGTAATAATGGTGATGGAAACGCCTTGGGAGCAGATCCACCGGCATCATCGTACCGAAGGCCCCATGAGCTGTCAACGCATCGGAATAGCCAGAAGATTCTGCACTTTCGCCCGACGTTTGACCCGTCCAATTTCGCGGACGCTTTCACCCGACGTTTGCCCTGTTTGATCTCTCAGCGTTTCGGGAGGAGCGCGATAAACATGAAAACGAACAACAACCACGAGGAATCCAGTCGCGATGAACTACTTAGACGTGCACGAACTGCAGCAGGCAAAGCCTACGCCCCCTACTCGCAGTTTAGAGTCGGCGCAGCGGTCCGCACCGCCAGCGGTAAGGTCTATATCGGCGTTAATATGGAAAATCGCTCGTATGGACTTACCATCTGTGCGGAGCGCGGTGCCATACAAAGCGCAGTTACCGACGGACACACACGATTTAGTGAGATTGCGGTAGTATGCCCGGATGCGGCGCAGCCGACCCCACCATGTGGCGCCTGCCGCCAGGTGCTTTCCGAGTTCATGCATACCGACGCTCCAGTACATTTTGCTGGCTGGGATCCTGAAGATGTAGTCAGCACGACCATCTCAGAGATCTATCCATACGACTCGCTGCATCACCTTCGTGACAACGGCTAATCGCACAATATGTTGGGGTGGTTGGCCACACATTGGTGCTGGCCCTGCTTCGGTGTCAGCCTTTCTTGTTGGCACCCGAAGCAGCTCGCTGCTCGTCGCTATTCATCTTTGATGTCCATACATCAGACTTTTTCTTGATGCTCTCTGCGTTTTCCGGCTCGCCCACGATAGCGTACACGCGGCGCAAAGCATGCAAATAGGCAATGGCAACCTTAAAGTCGTCTATACGGAGTGTAGAAAGCTCATACTTCTCACGATAGCGGTCGGCCGAGTGCAGGAGAAGCTCCTTGCAGAGAGCTAAGAACTCTACGCGCATTGGGTATCCATCCACTCGCGGGTCAAGCATTGCAACAAAAGTCTTAAAATTAATAAAGTTTTTTGTCACGGTCGCCAGGCGGCCCTCAAGTTCAACGAAGCTCCATCTCCATTTAGAGTTATCGCCGAAATCTTCTTTAACCGAGTCAATTGTGAACCCGAGTTTCCGACACAAATAGTAGCGGTTCTCGTCTTCATAGCCTTCGATACGCTCAAGGTTCTCGGAGTAGTCAGAAAAAGGCGTATCGATGTAGTCACTCACCACATCTTCAAGGTAGATGATACTTTGGTAACAGCTTTTACGAGCGTCGTTCAGAAACGCGTCGTTGCGCACGCCCAGAAGCGCAAGCGATATACGATTCAGCAGCAGGTAGTTTGATGCCAAGTTCAAGCGCTCATCCGCGAGTAGTAGACGCTTGTGGGCCGCACCACCTTCGCTTTCAGAGTCAAGTGTTTTGGCGACAGTTTTCTCTCTTGAGAGAACCACGTCTATATGCTTCTTGTATTCTTGAACTCGATCAAAGTAGCGCTTCTTAGCCTCGCTGCTTATCTTTGCCATTCGCTGTCCTTAGCCGCTGTGGTGCGCGTATCTACGAAGAAGCTCTTCGGCATGTTCACGCGAAACGGCGCCGGTGGTATCTCCAGCAAGCATACGAGCAATTTCATCACGACGCTCATCCCCCTCTACGCGTACACAGTCGGTGAGTGTACGGTCATCCCGAACGTGCTTCTCTACCTTCATGTGATTATCGGCACGAACGGCAATCGAGGCAAGATGTGTTATGCACAGCACCTGCTTTTGACCCGCCAAATGCTGAAGATGCTCTCCAACCGCGAGCGCAACTTCGCCACCTATTCCTGCATCAATCTCATCAAAAACCAGCATACCTACACGGTCGCTCTCTGCGAGTACCGTCTTGACCGCCAGCATAATCCGCGAAACTTCACCGCCAGACGCCACCGAAGCTAGCGGTTTCAACGGCTCACCGACATTTGCGGCAATTTGAAACTCAACCTGGTCAAGGCCGGACGCACCACAGACAGCCTTCCCGTTCTCGCCACTGCGGGGACCAACATATGCGGCAAAATGGGCTCGCTGCAGCCCCAAGTGCTGAACAACCTCGGTAATGGCAGCCGCCAACCGCTCTCCGGCCGCACGCCGCATTTCCGAAATTGCCTGGGCTTCTACCCGCACCGCCTTTTCGGCTGCATGCAACTCAGCCGAAAGTCGCTCTTTGTCATCTTCCCATGTTGCAAACCCATTAATCCGTTCGGCTGCCTCATCTCGGTACCGCAGCACCTCGGAAATATCGACCCCGTACTTCTTCTCAAGCTTGTGAATAGCGGCAAGGCGCTCGTTACACTCCTCAACACGCTCCGGCCGAAACTCGATCCCGCTATGATAGTCGCGGATCTGCTCACTAATGTCTTCAAGTTCAAAAAAGCTATCTTCAAGACGTTTCGCGAGTGGCGCCATGGCCGGATCAATTGCCGAGAGTCCATCGACCGCGTCGCGTACCCGTCGCAGAGAAGACAGTGCACCCCCACGATTCTCGGCAAGCCCGCCATACGAATCCTCCAGCAGCGCAAAGACTCGCTCATGTTCAGCAAGTATCCGGCGCTCCTGCTCAAGATCCTCTTCCTCGCCCGGTTTTAACTGCGCGAAATCGATCTCAGAAACTGCAAACTCTAAGAACTCTCGTTCACGGAGTTGCTCGCGCTCACCGGCAAGCATTCGGTCGAAGTGTTTTCTGCGTTCGCTAAGCTCCGAGAAACTGCGCGAGAACTCGGCCACCCGCTCTTCAATGCCGGCATAACGGTCAAGCAGTTTGCGCTGCTGGTCAGACGCCAGTAGCGACTGATGTTCATGCTGTCCGTGGAGGTCAAAGACATAACCCGCAAACTCGGCAAGATCGGAGCGCGTAACCGGAGAGGACTGAATGTAAATACTGCCGCGACCGGTCCTCCGTACGCTTCGGCGCACTATGACCGCCCCTTCCTCTATTTCTATGCCACGTTGTTGCAGCCACGTAAAGGCCTCGCCCCCATCTTTAACCAGGAAAACACCCGAGACAACCGCCTCGTCCGATCCGGTGCGGATACTCTCGGTGTCTGCTCTTCCGCCATGCAGCAGCGAAAGCGCCCCGACAAGGATAGACTTTCCCGCTCCGGTCTCTCCGGTCAGTACTTGAAAACCCGAGGTGAATCGTAGCACCAGTCTATCTACCAGCGCCAGATTCTGAATTGAGAGTTCTTCAAGCATCGGGACCTCCGGACCAGTTAAGCTTTGAACGGAGCACCTCGTAGAAGCTCCGCTTGTCGGAGCGAATAATATGCGCTCGTTCGCCGGAACAACAAACACACACTTCATCACCGGGCTGCAACGGAAAGACCGTCTGCCCGTCGGCGGTGAGTATAACCTCGGTTCGTTGTTCGTGCTCCACCTCTATCCGTATCCGCTCGGATGCATCAACCACCAGCGGCCGATGAGAGAGCGTAAAGGGGCAGATTGGATTAATGATCATGGCCTCCATTTCTGGGTGGAGAATAGGGCCTCCGGCAGCGGCTGAATATGCGGTCGAACCGGTGGGCGAAGCTACAATAATGCCATCGGCACGATATCGTCCCAGCGTTTCGCGTGAGAGATGCACCGTGAGTCGAACAATCTTAGAAATTGCGGATGACGATATAACTACATCGTTCACTCCCATGAAGTTTGCAACCGAAACCCCACGCCGCCACACCTCAATGCGCAAGATGATACGGGCGCCCGCCTCGAGTCGCCCCTCGCGGAAGGCTTCAAATGCGTCCCACCACTCGTCCGCTGTGACCTCGGTAATAAAGCCAAAGTCACCAAGATTTACTGCAAGAATGGGAATGCGGAGTGAGCTGAGAAGCCGGGCGCTGTAGAGAACCGTTCCGTCTCCACCAAGTGAGATAGCCAAGTCAAAGCCGTCGATCTGAGGCCGCGCGGGTAGGCCGCGAAAGCCAAAAACCACTACCTGTATACCTAGTGACTCAAGTTTTTGCCGCATCTCTTCGGCGAGCTCATCAGCATGCGGTTTGGTGTAGTTTGCGACAATGAGAACGCGACGAACATCTTGCTTCATGTAGTCCAACCCTTCACACTATACTTACAGCCAAAAACGCTGTAAAGCTTCGCTATCTCAAGAAGAAAACCAATTTTTTTACTCGAACAATCAGCGTAGATAATCCTACACCGAATCAAGGGGTTTATGGCAGGGTGGTGAGCACGCGAGAAACCGTCTCCACCTCTTGTCGGCTCAGCGTTGGGTAGATTGGAAATAGAATACAGCGGCGCACAAGATCGCGAGCCACCGGGAAGGAATCCGGATCTGGAACCACATGCGCATGCGGGGCGGACTGTTGCAGCGTTAACGGCGCCTGCTCAGCGTTCCCTGCCGACCCATCTGAATGCAGTTGGTCCGAATGCAGGCGAATAAGGTGCGCAAGTATTGAGTCACTAAAAGCATGCTGCGTTACAACTTTTTTCTTTTTAGCATACTCAATTACCATACCAACACCGGTTTCCAGAACTACCGGAAACGCGTAACAAAGATTCTCAGCATCCCCACTCTGGTGCAGGCTCTTGTGAGCTCCGGGTGCAATAGCTTTCTGAAAGTAGGCCGATATCT
>CAZQIK010000153.1:0-5072 GCA_964593085.1 uncultured Spirochaeta sp. | reverse complement strand
CGTAGCTCAGTTTCCTTAGTGATTTCCTGCCAGTCGAGCTCGCGGATGCGGCTACAAATTTCCTCGGCAAATGCGCGTACTTCCGACTCGTTCGTGGCTGGCACCAGCACACAGAACTCGTTGCCACGGTACCGGAGCACGGTTGCGGGCTGTGGCGCCCAGTCAGACAGCAGGTGCCCAAGACGAATGATGGCAAGATCACCAGGATCATGGCCGAAGCGGTCATTAATTTCCTTAAAGTTGTCCGGTTTCACCATGACAACCGCGCCACCAACTGAGCTCGTCTCCCCACGAAACTCCGGCAGCTGCTCATCTAAATAGGCGGCATTGAGCAGTCCGGTCAATTTGTCGGTGAAGACTTGTTTCTTAAGGTCTTGTACCCAGGGAGAGTTCTCGGATACTAAATGATTCACGGAACGAATTCTCCCTGCTATAAGAGTAATAAACGAGTGCAATGCTCGGGCAAGCACCTGAGGATACTGCGCGAGAAGTTCTTCAAACTCTACCCCCCCGCCGGGAAACATGAGAAGACGGCTGTCTTTTGTTGCTCGGGCATCTGCGGTGCGTTGCCTTGAGCTAAAGAACTCAAGCTCGCCAAAAGAGTCACCCGCAATAAGCCGCGCAAGGTCACGCGACTGTCGTTCCTCGGTAGGTTTGGTAACCAAGACTTCGCCTTCAGCCAGAACGTAAAGACAGTTGCCTGGATCTCCAACCGAAAACACAGTTTGGTTGGCGCCAAAATCGCGACACTCGCTGTGGGCGGCAATCACGTCCAGCTCTTTGTCGGTCAGAGGAGAAAAGAAGCCGACCGAGCGTAGTATTCGCTGGATTTCTTCAGTAGTCTTCACAACACTCCACCTCGGCAGGAGAAGGTCTCAGCCAATAGAAGCCGTGAGCAGGCATTATGAGCACATCATCAAACTGCTGTGGAGCTTCGCAGCTTACAATATCGACCCACGCATTAACATCTGGATACGCTCTATTAAGCCGAACCGCCTGTGAGCGGTCTGAAATATTTGCAGCCACGACAACGGGGCCTTTCTCACCACCTCTACGTTCATACGCCAGAACCGACTCATTTGCAAGATCAATCATAGAAGCCGGAATCTCGCTTCCAAACTCCGGCAACGAACCGCGCAACTTGAGCAGCCGCTGTAAGCGTGAAAAGACGCGCCCTTCCACCGTGTCGGGACGGTTGCGCCGTTCGGCCGCGGCCCAATCGAACACGGGTCTATGCATCCAACGGTTATCGTCGTGTTTGGCGCGATCTTCAAGATACGACATGTCATTTAGCGTTGCCAGTTCATCACCGTAATACACAATAGGAATGCCCCCTATAGAGAAGCAGATCGAATAAAGCAAAACCAGCTTGTTAATAGCCTTAGTGATCTCCTCCTCGTCACCCTGTTCGATCGCGTACTCGAGTCCAACTAACGACGCAGATGTACCGGAAATGCGGGCGTCACCTGTCTTGGGATTAGTCATAAAAGGAGCACCGCGGGAAACCGAACCAGAAAAGCGACCGGTATAATACGCTACCATAAACGCGCGGTGTAAGGACGGGTCATATCCAACAGCGTGGAGGTCTGCATCGTCATACCCTAAACCGATATCGTCATGACAGCGGATGTAGGTAAACCAAGAAGTATAAGGCGGTATCTCAGGTATGGATGAAAGTCCCTGATGGAAGGCGCGCGTATTTCCGGTGGCAAGCGCATCCCAGAGCAGCACCATCATGGTTGCATGGTAAGCGGTGTCACATTCACGCCCGGCATACTCTCCTTCGCCAAAATATTTCACAATCTCCATCGGTGCCACAATCGCTTCGGCGACAAAGGCGACACCAGGCGCAACGACCCGCGCACAGGCATGAAAAATGCGGAGTATTAAATGTGCCTCTTCCTGATTCTGACAGTTGGTGCCAATCCGCTTCCAGAGAAACGGTACGGCGTCAAGACGAATAATGTCAGCGCCGCAGTTAGCGAGGAAGAACAGGGTTTCGGTCATGTCCACTAAAACGTCACAGTTGCTATAGTTCAAGTCCCATTGGAAGTCGTTAAAGACCGTCATCACCCACTTGTCGAGCTCCGGCACATAGGTGAAGTTACCAGGCGAGGTTTCGGGAAAAACCTCCGGCATAGACTGCTCAAACTGATCCGGTATAGTGCGGTCGTCGAACATGTAAAAGTACTCTTGGTACTGCTTTTCGCCCGCACGTGCCTTCACGGCCCAATCGTGTTCGTCTGAAGTGTGATTAACTACCAGATCGACTTCCAGCAGCATGCTCTCGTCATGCAGGCCCTCGGCAACTCGGCGCACATCATCCATCGTTCCAAACGCTGGCTCAACTTCTCGATAGTTGCTGACTGCATACCCGCCGTCACTTTGACCCGCCGGACCCTTAAGGAAGGGCATGAGATGGACAATGGTTATACCCAGTTCACGGAGGTAGGGAATTCGCTCTTTTAAGCCAGCAAGATCCCCGGCAAAGCGATCCAGATACGCCATATACGCCGCATGTCGGCTGTCCTGTAGCCAGACGGGGCGCTGTTCGCGCTGGAGATCAAGCAAGCGCATACGCTCAGGCCGAGCCTCGTAGGAGCGCGCGAGCCGCCACAGCATTTGAGTTACGGCACTCTCGAACTCGATCGACTTCCCATAGAGTCGCTCAAGCAGTTCGGCAATCGTGGAGAACTGAGCGCCAAGGCGAGAGAAGAAACGTTCATCGAGTTTGAGGTCGGAACGTTGCAAATCGTCAATGACGGTGCTAAGGATGCGGTCTGATTGTCGTTTATCCATGCTCTTTCTTCCGGTAGCTGCATGGTAACAGAGCGTTCACGCGCTGTCTATGAGAGTGAGACCCCATTATTACCGGGCGCTGCTACGAGCGATCACTGCGCGCAATGTAAAATCTGCGTTCCACGCGTGCAAAGCACCAGTCGGCGGTAAACGCAAGCACGGCTGCGGAAACGGCACCGGTGAACACCATAGCGTAGTTGTCCCGAACCAGCCCCGAGATAATAACGGCACCAAGGCCGCCCGCACCGACAACGGCTCCGATAGTAGCGGTACCGATGTTAATGACCACCGAGGTACGGACTCCGGCAATAATCACGCGTGCCGCAACAGGCAACTCAGTGCGACAAAGAATCTGTACAGGCGTCATACCCATCCCGCGTGAGGCCTCAACAATGTCTGGCGGCACCGCCACTAGTCCAGAAATGGTGTTGTTTATAACCGGCAGGATGCTGTACACGAACAGAGCTACGACGGCAGGTTGGAATCCGAATCCCAACGCCGGTACCGCCAATGCAAGAACCGCCACAGGCGGAAAAGTTTGCGCCAGCGAGCTTAGGTCTCGGACAATTCCCAGAAAATCACGCCCCGCAGGGCGTGTGACCAGTATTCCCAGACCTATGCCAAACACCGCAGCTGCAGTTCCAGAAACAGCAACCAGCACCAAGTGCTCACCGAGCAAGGCTAACAGCGAAGCCCGTTCGTAGAGGTAACTGCTGCGGCCCGGAAACGCAAACCGCAAAAGGCGCTCTAATTGTGCAGGATTTACCGCCAGCCACAGGAAGATTCCTATGCCTAACAACAGCAGCACAGGGCCGACGATATCGGCAGATCCCATAAGCATGCGCGCGCGAAATCGCTCACGCAGGGAGGCCTGATCATCCACCATCCTATACATATCCGTCACTTTGATTCACAGCCTCGATATCGGTGAGACGCACCTCGCCGACCAGGCGGTTGCCATCAGAAAGCACCGGAACTGCCTTCAAACCGCGCCCCAGCAGACGCGACAGGGCATCACGCAGCGAACTTAAGGTGTTTACTCCAAGTTCCTCGGCACGAACATCCCGCACATCGCCCCACTTTCCATCACTGCGACGACACATACCTACCGGAACTGCGCCTGCATCGACAATCCAGAGCGTGCCGGTGCCGTTGACCTCCAGATCTGCAGGCGGCTTACCATCCTCAAGCAATGCCTGCTCCAAAACGGCGGCTTGATGCATACAAGACTCGACAGCAAAGCAAGAAAGACGTTTCAGAGCCCGATCGGCTCATATAAAATCACGCACAAAATCATTATGCGGCGTTCCCAGAATCCGTTCGGGGATATCGTCCTGAACAATCTTACCGTCACGCATCAGCACTATACGATCGCCGAGCCGTATCGCTTCATCTAAATCGTGAGTTACAAAGACTACGGTCTTTTTGAGTTCACGGTTAAGCGACAAAAACTCCCGTTGCAAGGCCTCGCGTCCAAGAGGGTCAACCGCGCCGAAAGGTTCGTCCATCAGCAGTACCGGTGGGTCGGCGGCCAAAGCACGCGCAACACCGACTCGTTGCGCCTCCCCACCGGAGAGCTCGTGCGGCAGCTTATCTTTGTAGGCCTCCGGAGCAAGTCCAATGAGTTCTAGCAGCTCATCAGCCCGCTTGGCTCGCCTATTTCTGTCCCATCCGAGTAAACGCGGAACAATGCCAATGTTCTCGCGCACCGACATATGCGGCAGCAAGCCAACGCTTTGGATTACATAACCAATACCTCGTCGCAGTTGCTCAGCCTTTATTCTCGACACAGGAGTCCCGTCTAGTCGGATTGTTCCAGAGCTTGGCTCAATCATGCGATTAATAAGCCGCAAACTGGTAGTCTTGCCACAGCCGGAAGGTCCAATGAAAACGCAGATTTTCCCGGCTGACAACTCTAACGAGATATCATCAACCGCAGTGATTCCGTTGTAATCTTTGACCACATGTTCAAACTCAATCACTGTGGACGTCCTTCTGACCGGGAGGCGTAAGAAGCGCAATAAGCACCGCAAAACCGCGATCAGTGAATACGGACAACGCGATGATGGGCAGCACTCCCATAACAATAAGGTCGGGCGCACCTTGCCCCAGACCTTGAAACACGAAAGCTCCAAGGCCACCGGCCCCGATCAGGGCCGCAACTGCGGTATTCCCTATTGCCTGTACTGTAGAGACTCGAACACCCGACAGAATAATTGGCAAAGCTATAGGCACCTCAACGTATCGCATGAGCTCAGCGCGGGTCATACCCA
>CAZQIK010000152.1:0-5099 GCA_964593085.1 uncultured Spirochaeta sp. | reverse complement strand
ACCTTGTCTGAACTCATTGGCGACATGAATCTCTCGGATGGGCGGCCTGGTACACGTCCCTGCCCCAAACTTTTCAGTGAACCGCTACCCCTCATGGAACAGCTCGAAAACTACATCAACGACGTGACCAACGATCTGATATCGAATCGGCAAGCAGATTAAAGCCAAGCACCGAGCCAGCAATGGCTAAGCCCGGAAAAATGGAGAGCCACGGAGCAACAGTCATGTAGTTCCGCGCATCACGCAGGATAAGCCCCCAGCTAGGCTGTGGCGGCTGAATCCCCAATCCCAGATACGATAACGAACTCTCTATTACGATTGCGAGCGCGAACAGCACAGCAGTCTGCACAACCAGGCGTGGCCCCAAAGCCGGAACCACATGCAGCACAAGCGTACGGCGCCACGGGCTCCCAAGCGCACGACTACTCTGAAAGTACTCGGTTTCACGGAGCGCGCGAGCCTCGGCCCGCACCAGCCGCACATAAACAGGTGTGAAAACTATAGCAATGGAAAGCGTCACCGAAAACATACCGTACGAGAACACCGCTACCACCGCCACCGCCAGCAAAACCGTCGGGAAGGAGAGTACCGCGTCGGCCGGAAGAAGGAGCATTTCTTCACGCAGACGGCTACCAAAAGCAGCCGTCAAGCCCAGCGCAGTTCCCAGCAGTAAAGCCGGAAGTACCGCAAAGGCTGCCACTCCCAAACTTACGCGGGCCCCATGAAGCAGGCGCGAAAACAGATCACGTCCGAGATCATCTGTCCCCAAGGGGCTACCACTGGTACCCGGCACCTCAAAACGCGCGTCCAACCGTTGCGTAGTTGGAGACACCGAAGTCAGTAGCGGCGCACCTAAGGCGGCCATCAACGCCAACCCCACCAGCAAGAGGCCTACATAATCACGAACATGCGCTAAGGGTTGGCCCACGCGGCTTACTCCGAGGCCAACTCAACCCAGCGGAAATCATAAGTGTCAAGCTTGGCATCCATGTGAAATCCCTCAACCCGGTCGGCAATGCCAATATGGCGGTACGAACTCCCGATAAAAACCCCGGGTACATCACGCGCCAGTATCTCTTGAACTTCAGCGTAAATTCTCTGCCTTACTTCCTGCTCGGCAACTCGGCGCCCTTCGGCCATAAGAGCTTGTACATCTGGGTTTTCATAAGAAACGTAATTTCCTTCGCCTACGTACTCTGCGAATCGGGCATCCGGATCCAGTTTTCCGGTGTGTCCAATGACGGTGAGGTCGTAGTCACCTCCAAAAAACACATCGGATAACCAGGTGCTCCACTCCACCAACTGCAGCTCAACAACTATGCCGACATCACCAAGCATCTCTTGATACATCTCGGCAGCTTTTACATGCGGCTCATAGTTTTGGGGGGCTGCAATGACCGGAGTAAACTCGCCGTTGTATCCGGCCTCATCAAGCAGCTCCCTAGCTCGTGCGGGATCATAAGGATACGGTTCCTCAGGGCCAGCGTAGAAAGGATCCCCGTAGTCCATAAAGGTTGTAATGGGGTGGCCTCCGGCATAGGCAATGTCCAGCACCGCCTGTTTGTTAATAGCATGAGTTGCCGCTCGTCGCACCAGAGGGTCGTTAAAAGGCTCGCGTGAATTGTTGATTGAGAGCACCATGACCAAGGAACTCAACTCGGTCAGTACATCGACCCCGGAAGCTTCTTGGATCCGGCTCAAATTCGTCTCGCCAACCATGTCGATAACGTCGAGCCGTTCGGTAAGTAAGCCCTGCTCCTGGACCGGCAGCTCAGTGATAATGTTAAAACGAAGCTCGTCAACAGCAGGCCGCCCGGGCATCCAGTAGTCTTTATTACGAGTCATGCTGAGGTGGCTATCCGAAACCCATTCAACGAATTTGAACGGACCGGTGCCAATTGGACGAGTGCTAAAGTTGTGGTTATCTGCAATGCGCTGGGCTGGGAGAATGGCCGCCCAGCCTGAGGCAAGTGAAGCAGCAAAGGGGGCGTACGGTTCACGCAAGGTGACCACTACCGTGGACACGTCAGGCGCGGCGAGATTTTCAATTACGCGAAACTCATCGGCCTTAGGCGACGCAAAATCCGGATCAAGCAGGCGTTCAAGACTGGCAATAACATCGGCAGAACTAAGAGCAGTGCCGTCATGAAACACTACGCCTTCACGCAAATGAAAGCGCCACTGCAGTCCATCATCGGAAACCTCATAGCTCTCTGCCAGTGCTGGTACAATAACGCCTTCACGGTTTGGTTCAAGCAAGGTGTCGTATAAGCTCCGGGTCACCTGAAAGGTAAGAGTACCAGAGGTTTCGTGAGGATCAAGAGTGTCCGGATTGCCGGAGACCGCGACCCGTAAGCCAGGGGTCTTTTCCCCCGCGACACACCCAGATAGTGCCACCGCTACGATCGACAAAACAACGAAGGCACAAAGGCCTCTGAAGAACCTGGCCATACTGAACTCCTTATGTTGTGCGCCGGAGACGAGGGCCTCAGAGTCCAAGCAACTCCCGACTGTACGGACGTTCAGGTCCGGATAGGAATTGCTCGGCCTCGGCGCATTCAATGAGTCGACCCCGACGCAGTACGCCAATGCGGTCGCTCATGTAACCCACGACATCAAGATCATGGGATATCAATAGGTAGGATAACCCATATACGCGCCGAAGGTCGAGGAGCAAGTTGAGTATTCCGGCCTGTACCGAAAGGTCCAAGCTCGCGGTTGGCTCATCTAAGATGAGTACGCGCGGTGAGACAGCCAAGGCCCGAGCCACCACAATTCGTTGCTTCTGTCCGCCAGAAAACGCTGCTGGCCGACGCGTCAGAACATCCTTGTCCAGTCCTACCGAAGCCAGCAACCGCTCAGCCTGTGCCTTTCGTTGCAATCGGGGAACTCCGGCCGAGGCCAGGGCCTCGGACATGCTGGTCTCTATGCTAAGATACGGGTTCAGTGAGCTGTGGGGATTTTGAAACACTATCTGACACAGTCGTCGCCTTAGGCGTTTCTCGCGGCGGCTGCTTCGTCGTAGAATAGGAGTTCCATTGAGCAGAACCACGCCCCGGCTGGGCCGGATCAGCCCTACGAGAATTTGTGCCAAGGTTGTTTTACCACTCCCCGACTCACCAACTAAGCCTAGAATCTCACCGTCATATACCTGCAGGTTAATCGAATTAAGGGCAGGCACTGCACGCCTCGACCGCACGAGTCCAGCCGCGTAGTAATGAGTAACATCCTGAGCCGCAAGAATAGCTGTAGGAGCTGAAGCGTGAGTCATGCATTCCGCCCGGTAGTGTTACCTTGGACTTCCCGATCTCCAAGTGGAAGTTTGTCGGAGAAGTAACATGCAGCCCGGTGCGTCGTACCAGTCAGTGAAGGTTCGCTACTACGACATAGCTCTTCGGCCAACGGGCACCGCGGGTGGAAACTACACCCGGCTGGAACATTCCCAGGCCGCGGCATATCACCGCCAATAGCAAGCAGCCGCTCGCCCCGCTTGTGAACCGACGGTGCAGAGTTCAGCAGCAACTCGGTATACGGGTGTCGGGGCCGTTCCAAGACCGAGGAGGCAGGGCCTTCTTCAATAATGCGGCCACAATACAGAACAGCAACCCGGTCGGCGATATCGCGCACGACCTCGATATCATGAGTCACCACCACAACCGAAAGCCCCATTTCGCGCCGCAGTCCGGCAATGAGCTCAATGTGGCGCCGTCGGATTGGAGCGTCGAGCGCGCTTGTAGGTTCGTCCATAAGCAGCAGCTCAGGCCCACAAGATACTGCCATCGCAATCATGGCACGTTGTTGCATTCCGCCGGATAACTGATGAGGAAAGCGACGCGCGGTGTCGGGTGCAAGCTCGACCTGCTCAAGAACCTCACGAACACGTCGTTTGGCAGCCTCGCGTGACAACCCGGTGTGTACCCGAACGGTCTCACCAATTTGCGATCCAATGCGTCGCGCTGGATTCAAATATGGGCCTGGGTTCTGAAAAACCATCCCTACATCGCGGCCGCGCACACGCGCCGCTTCGGCATCCGGCAGCAAGGTCATGTTGCGCCCAGCAAGAAATACCCGACCCTTATAGACCGCTTCAGGGGAATGTAGTCCCAGCACTGCGTAGAGTGTTTGCGTCTTTCCCGCTCCGGACTCGCCTACAATGGCCAACGCCTCTCCCCGGCTCAACGAAAACGACACATTGCGTACTACCGCTGCGCCCGGATACGTTACTTCAAGGTTCTCAACCTTGAGAACAAAGCCGTTAGCTATCTTTGTTGCAGTATCCGTAGACTCTACCGGTATATCCGCCATGTCAGCCTCGCAACCGCGGGTCGGCCAACCCGTACAGAAGATCGGCAACAAAATTCGCCAAAGAAAAGGCAAACGCGCTGAGCATAACGGCAGCCTGAATAACCGGGTAGTCTCGCCTAAAAATTGCAGAAAGAAGCAGTCTCCCTATACCGGGAAGTGAGAACACATTCTCAATAATGACGACCCCACCAATCAGGTACCCAAGTTGGATTGCCGCGATGGTAATCACGGGCAACAAAGCGTTCGGCGCGGCGTGAAGGAAAACAACACGCGTTGGTGACAGTCCCCGCACCCGCGCCGCCGTTACGTACTCGCGTTGCAACTCGACACTGAGAGAACTGCGGATATACCGCGCAAGCACCGCGCCGCGACCCAGAGCCAAGGCAGCTGTCGGCAGTACGAGCGATCTCCACCCCTCATACCCAAAGAGTGGGAATGCACCAAAATGCACCGAGAAAGCCAACAAAAGGAGAATTCCCAGCCAGAACTCCGGAACGGCCAGAAGCAAGTGCGAAGGCCCTGCAAGCAGAAGGTCTAGTGAGCTGCCCTTTTTTACACCGGCAGGAATTCCCAGCGCAGCTCCAATGAGCAACGAAACGATGAATGCGGAGGCGGCAAGGCTGAGCGTTAAAGGCAGTCGCTGGCAAATGAGATCCAGTGCAGGTTCACCGGAGAAGAAGGAGTTGCCGAGGTCGAGTCTTAGCGTAGCCACAATCCATGCGCCGTACTGGAACACAAGAGGCCGGTCGGTTCCCAGACGTGCCCGAATGAGCGCCACGTCTGCTACACCCGCT
>CAZQIK010000151.1:0-5116 GCA_964593085.1 uncultured Spirochaeta sp. | reverse complement strand
ACCAGACCCGGAATCGAGCGCCCATAAATACAGCTCCTCCAGACCGTCATGCGCGTAAAAGAACTCAGTTGTCCCAAATGCTCGCAGTTGTCGCCCGGTACGGAGAATACTTGGGCCGAGGAACTCCGGCCGATCAACCGCGGTATAGAGAAAGAGCACATCGTGCCCGGTGTCATTGTGCACCGTAAGCCGCCCCAGCCTCATGCTCATGCGACTTTCAATGAGAGCATCAGCACCAAGAATGAGTTCATTCCATCCACCGCAGAGCTCTTGACCGCGCAACTGATAATAGGAGCCACTCCCAGAGCGTCCGAGCAGGTCGTACGCCGCGCACTCGTGACGAGACAAGGGCAGGAAAGCCGCTAAGCGATCGCCGGAGCGAAAGCCGGAATCATCGGCAACTATATCGACCCCCCAAGCGCGTGCAGCGGAGGGTGATACAAAGAGGTACAATAGAGTCTCGCCTGTTGTGTTATGAATATGAAACTGAGAGAAGTCTTCGAAAGCAGCAGTTTGCACCAAGCCGCAGAGCAGAAATGTTCCAAGGAGACATAGTCTGAGCTCTCTACAACTCAGGGTTACCAACCAAGCTGCGCGCGTGGAAGCCATGCTTGAGCATCCTCCCGGAAGTCTTGTGGTACATCGTTCTCCAAAAGAGTTCGAATCCATGGAAGGGCTAAGTGATGATCTCCTCGTTCTAAAAAATACTCGGCCAGCGCATGCACCGTCCTATGATCTTCCGGATCAAGTTGCTATGAAGCAGTAAGCAGATTCTGCGCATTCTCCTGCTCTCCCAAGGCTGAGTACACAAGACCAAGATTACGCATGACAGACGAGTTCCTTCGGTCCACAGCGTATGCGCGGAGCAAACTAACTTTTGCTCGTTCAAAATCGCCAAGCTTGAGATACAGACTGCCGATCCCATACAGCACGTGAGCGCTGCGATATCCAAGTTGCCGCATGTATTCGAGCGCAGTTATGGCCTCTCGGTCTCGTCCAGTTTCGCTGTAGGCTACAGCAAGCTCCCACAGAGCAAGCGCGTTGTTGGGCTCTTCGGCAAGGAGCTCCTGTAACCAGTCAACTGCTTCGTGGTACGCGCCGTCTTGGATCAATTGTGTTGCGACCGACACCTCGCCAGCGATATCGTGTGGATTCTGCTTCATTGTGCTTCTCCGTTCATTTCCAACTTCCCGCTTCAAATATAGGCACCTCAGAACCCATTCGGCAACACCACATGTTTGTCAACACCACACATACCGCGATGGGCGACCCGCGTTCAGCAAAATATAAAACTTGACCTCACGCTACGTCCTGCGTATCCTCAGCCGCATGACAGGTGTTGTAGTTATTGGAGCGGGGTTTGGCGGAATCTCGGCGGCAGCTTACTTGGCGCAAGCCGGGTTCCAGGTAACTGTGGTAGAGAAGAACTCGTGGGTCGGTGGTCGGGCTAGACTTCTTGAGCGGGACGGGTTTAGGTTCGATATGGGACCAAGCTGGTACTGGATGCCGGATCAACACGACCGTTGGTTCAAGGAGTTCGGTTTTGATCGCTCGAGCCTGTACGAGGCGCACCGAGTCGACCCAAGTTATAAAGTGTTCTTTGGCGACTCGGAACCCGGGGAGGCGCACAATGTCGTTACCGTTCCGGCAGACTTTGAAGAAGCATGTCGTATCTTTGCGACGTATGAGAAAGACGGAGACGTCAAGCTGCGCCGCTTTGTAGAACGAGCACGCAGAAAATACAACTTCGCAATTGACGACTTTGTGTACAGAAACTACCGCAGCATTTTTGACATGGTGAACACCACTATGATCAAGAGCCTCCCCCAACTGAATCTCCTGCGCAGTTATCGGGGCATGATCAACTCCTCTTTCTCGCACCCCTATCTCCGCAAGATTCTTGAGTTCCCGGTTGTATTCCTCGGAAGTTTTGCGCGCAAGACTCCCGCGGTTTACACGCTCATGAACTACATCGACTTTGGTTTGGGAACCTGGTATCCGGAAGGTGGGTTCACTTCAGTAGTGAAGTCCATGCAGTATGTAGCCGAGAAAACCGGAGTCGAGTTTCGCTTCTCAACGCCAGTTACCGGGTTTGAGTTCAAAGCAGGCAAAATTAGCGCCGTACAGGTCGAGTCCGAGCACGGTCAGGAAGAGATCAAAGCGGATATCGTCGTTGCTAATGCAGACTATCATCACGTGGACCAAGAACTGTTGCCGCCGGAGTACCGGAGTTTCTCCCCCAAGTTCTGGGAAAAGCGCACATTAGCTCCAGCTGTGCTGAACTACTACATTGGAGTTCGCAGGAAACTCCCCGAACTCGCGCATCACACTTTTTTCTTTGACACAGATTGGGATGAACACTTTGACACGGTCTACGGTAATCAGCGTTGGCCGACCGACCCACTTTTTTACCTGCATCTTCCCTCCGCCACCGATCCACGTTGTGCACCTGAGGGCCACGAGGCGGTCTTTGCATTGGTGCCGGTTGCAGCTGGCCTGCAGGAAGACCCCACGACGCGAGATCACTACTTAAATATCATTCTTGATCGTATAGAGAAACGCGCGGGTATTTCGCTACGCGAAGACATCCTCTTTACCGAGACCATGTCGCACGCCGACTTTGCCGCCGACTACAACGCATACAAGGGAAATGCCTTTGGATTAGGGCAAACTTTATTTCAAACTGCCTATTTTCGGCCCGCCAACCGTTCGCGTAAACTGTCTAATTTGTATTATAGTGGACAGTATACGGTACCCGGCACCGGAACCACCATGAGTATGATATCGGGCAAGGTGGCGGCCGACCGAGTTATGGAGGACACGAAGAGATAGTATGCTGAAGAAAATAAGCCTGAAGGTGCGCGTTCTTATATTGGTATTCGTTGCAATCGCTCTTATTTCGGGCTTTCAAGTGCGGCAGCAAGTAGTTGAGTTCCAGGGCAGTTTAGAAAATGCAAACACAGAGCTTTTTGAGCAGCTTGAATTGAGTTTCCTCGGTTCCGTGGAGTCAGAGCTTTCATATCTTTCTCTGGCGGTACGAACCCTTACCGAGAACCCAGAGATCTCAGCGCAGTTTGCAGAACGAAATCGCGCCGAACTCCTGGATATGCTTGAAGGCTACAATCGTGATCTTATGGCAAACTATGGTATTGCCCAGTTCCAGTTTCACCTGCCGCCCGCAACAAGTTTTCTTCGATATCACGCACCACAAAACTTCGGTGATGATCTCTCGGCGTTTCGTGCGACAGTTGTAGAAGCAAACAGCCAGCAGCGCCCGGTTGTTGGGCTTGAGGTAGGCCGGGGTGGCCCTGGTATGCGCGTTGTGTACCCAGTCTTCCATGACGGAGAACACATCGGAAGTGTTGAGTTTGGCGGCTCCATAAACTCCGCACTTGAAAACCTTGTTGAGACCTACGGCATTGAGTACGGAGTTGCAATTCGGCAACGCGTGTTTGAACAGGCTCGCCGTCTGGAAACCCAAGCCGAGGATGTGGTCCGCGGCGAGATGGTTTATTACACGTTCTCATCCGACTATGCCAGAAATGTAACCGCAGAGTTTGACGAAGCAGACATGCAGGCCGACACCGACGGGCGCTTACTCTATGTTCATGAAATACCCATGCGCGACTTTGGCGGTAACGAGATTGGCCATGTGCTGGCAATTGTAGATCGCACCGAGATGGCGGATCAGGTTCAAGCAGCACTGCTCACGTCTATCTTAGTTGCCGTAGCTATTGCCGCGGCCGCACTCTTAGTGATTTTCGTTGTAATCCGCTGGTCATTTCGTCCCCTCGATGAGGTTGTCTTGATAATGGGGGAGATGTCTACAGGAAACCTCTGCGTCGATGTACAAACCGACCGTGAAGACGAAACAGGACAACTCATGCACGCGGTACATTTAACTATTGAAGCAATGCGTGGAGTCTTGGGCGATGCGCGCGAGATCTCCGACCAGGTCAGCGCGGGCAGCAATGAACTCTCAGATACGTCTCAGCAGATATCCACCGGCGCAAGCAACCAGGCCGCAGCTGTGGAGCAGGTCTCATCCTCAATAGAAGAGATGGAGTCGACCATTATGCACGCCGCCGAAAATGCCACAACAACCGAACAGATTGCGACGCAGACGGCGGCAAGCGCGGAACGCGGAGGTGAATCGGTACGCTCGACGGTCGAGTCAATGAAAGCAATTGTCGACCGCATTAAGGTCATAGAAGAAATTGCACGCAACACGAATCTCCTTGCACTCAACGCTGCAATTGAGGCGGCGCGTGCCGGTGAGGCCGGTAAGGGCTTTGCCGTCGTAGCCTCCGAGGTACGCAAACTTGCTGAGAGAAGTCAGCAGGCGGCCGGAGAGATTAGCGAGCTCTCGCGCTCAAGCGTGGCTGTAGCCGAAGAAACCGGTGCGATGTTCGAGCAGATTCTGCCCGACATTCGGCGCACCGCGCAGTTGGTTCAGGAAATAAGTCATTCCACAAATGAGCAGCGGGCAGGGACTACACAGATACGCAACGCAGTCACCCAGCTTGACGGCACAATACAGGGGAACGCCTCCGCATCGGAAGAAATGGCGTCTATGGCAGAGGAGCTTTCTGCTCAGGCACAGCAACTTGCAGAAACTATTGGGCGCTTCAAGATTGACCGTGAAGACGATCAGGAAAAAGCAAAGTTGCAGATTGAGCATCAACAAGACTGAACCTCTGCACGCAATGCATGTAGCTGTCATAACCTAAAGTTGACTGAAGCCACGTAGTTAACGCGACATCTGGTAGGCGCGTTCTATCTCCGACTCACTAAACTCGTACGTGGTGTTGCAGTTGTGACATACAGTTCGCAGTGGGAAAGGGCCTTGCTCGCGAATTTCCTTGATCTCGTCTATCGGCATTGCGGCAAGGAAGCGGGCAAAGCGCTCTTTGGAACAGCCGCAGTCAAAGCGCACCTCCCGGGTTCCGACCTCTGCTGCCTCGAAATCGTGAAAGTAGTCGTGAATAACGCTGGAACTGTTGGTACCGGCGGCTACCAGCGCGCCAAGCGAAGGCAGATTGCGAATGCGAGTATCGAGCTGTTGTCCAATATCCTCGTCTGCGCCCGGAAATGCCTGAACGAGCAGACCGCCAGC
>CAZQIK010000150.1:1308-5141 GCA_964593085.1 uncultured Spirochaeta sp. | reverse complement strand
TCCATAACCCAAAGGTATGGAGCCTGCTCAAACAAATCAAGTCGGCATGCTTGGCAGCCCTTCTCATGGAGAACAGCTCTCGGTTGACGCTGACATCATGGTTTTATGAGTTTATAGGGTAGCTTGGTGAAGGACGAGAGTATGCAAAATATACCGACGAGGATTGCAATGGCATGTCTAATAACGATACTTCCGGCGCTTGGCGTTCCGGCATGTGCGAATGCTGGCAACGGGAGCAGCAGCTCCGACGGCGGTGACGCTAATGCACTAGAAGTAGTCGTGGAACCGGTTGTAGAGGGCCTGCAGCGGCCGTGGTCGATGGCTTTTCTGCCGGTCGACTTCGCGGGCGGCACCTTTGACGGCGGGAGAGACGGCGATCCCGAAAACGACTTGGCGCTGCTAACCGAGCGGCCGGGGCGGCTGAGTTTGGTGAACCTTGCCGACGGCTCGCGCGAGCAGATTTCGGGGCTACCGGCAATTGCTACCCCTGGCCGGGGCGGGCTCTTAGATGTGCTGCTACACCCCGAGTTTGCTGGCGGGGAGCAGAACTGGGTATACATCACCTACGTTACACAGGGGCCTGGCGGCTACGCAATGACGCTTGGTCGCGGCCGCTTGGACCTTCCCAACCGCGCCCTGACCGAGTTTGAGGAGCTTCTTGTTGCTACTCCGTTTGACACCGGCAACCACTACGGCGCGCGCATGGTTTTTGACGATGCAGGCTACCTCTACGTCACCTCGGGCGACCGCCAGGCGTCGTACCGGCTGCAGGAAGAGCACCCCTCGCAGAATCTGCAGAGCTACCACGGCAAAACCTTGCGCCTCAACGCCGACGGCAGCATCCCGGCCGACAACCCATTTGTGGGCAACCCGAATGCGCTGGACGCCATCTATACGTATGGGCATCGGAACCACCAGGGCATGGCTATTCACCCCGAGACCGGGGATATTTGGCAGAACGAACATGGTGAGGGCGACGGCGATGAGATCAACGTTCTGCCCATGCGCGACGGAAGAGCGACAGGTAGCAACTACGGGTGGCCTATTGCAACCTACGGTCGTGACTACCGCAGCGGTGCCGAGGTGGGTGTGCTGCCACCAGAGAATCCGGACACGGTAGATCCAGTGCACTGGTGGGAGCGTGGTGACGACGGCGGGTTCCCGCCTTCCGGCATGGCCTTCTACGAGGGCGACGCCTTTCCCGCTTGGCGCGGGCAACTCCTTATGGGAAACCTGGCCGACCAGTATCTGGCACGCTTTGACATAGACCACTTTGGCGTTGTGGACGGCAGAAGCCAAGGACACGACCATGAGTACCGTTTGCTTGAGGGACGTGGTTGGCGCATTCGTGACGTGCGAGTTCACCCCCGGAGCGGATACATCTATGTGCTGGTAGACGCAAACTCCGCTCCGCTGGTCCGGCTGCGGCCAGCTGGGTGACAGGGTGGGGGCTGGCGCGCGGCTATCTTTGGCGTTCCGGACGCGCTGAGCTGGCGCGCGGTGTCATCTCGCCACTGCTCCGGTGTCCATGGTACCATTGAGCTATGAACTTGCTTATCTGGCTTGCCATAGCACTTTGTATCTCGCAGTCGGCTATCCTCTCCGGACTGAACCTGGCATTTTTCTCGGTCGGGCGGCTTGAGTTGGAGGTAGAGATTGCTGCTGGCAATCAACATGCGCGGCGGGTGCTTGCGTTGCGCTCCGACTCAAGCTTTCTGCTTGCCACTATTCTGTGGGCAAACGTCTCGGTGAACGTCTTGCTTGCCTTGCTTTCCGGCTCGGTCCTCACCGGTGTGGCCGCGTTCTTCTTCTCTACCGTGGTCATTACGATCCTTGGCGAGATCGGTCCCCAAGCCTACTTTAGCCGGCATGCCCTCCCGGTGGCTGCGACCCTTGCTCCGCTGCTGCGCCTCTACCAGATCATTTTGTTCCCGGTTGCCAAGCCCACCGGTCTGGTGCTGGACTACTGGCTGGGGCCCGAGGGTATACGATATCTACCCGAGCGCGATGTCCGCAGTTTGCTGCGCCTGCATATGGAGGCCACCCAGTCTGATATAGAACGGATAGAGGGGCAGGGTGCGCTCAATTTTCTGGAACTGGACGATATACCGTTGGCGGTGGAGGGCTCGCAGCTTGCTCCAGAGAGCGTTATTGAGATTGAGTTTGACGACTCCGACAGTGCAGTGTTTCCGGCAATCAGACCCGTACCCGATGATCCCTTTCTCCAGGCTGTCGGCAGATCGGCTCGCAAATGGGTGGTGCTTGTAGACTCTTTAGGGGACCCACGCCTCCTTCTGAACACTGACGATTTCCTGCGTGCGGCGCTTTTCGCCCCCGGAGAGTTTGAACCTCGTGAGCACTGTCACCGTCCTATTGTGGTGCGCGAACCTCATGCTCGACTAGGAAGCATTATCCCTCGTCTGCGGGTGGACCCGGAGTACACTGGGGACGATGTTGTAGACGACGACGTTATTTTGCTGTGGACCGACCAACATCGAATTATTACCGGCTCGGACGTGCTTGGCCGACTGCTACGAGGCATTGTGCGGATAGAGAGCGATGGCGCACATGTGTAGAGAACACCACGGATGAGGCTGTTGTCTTGCATTTTGGTGTGATAGACTTAAAATATCATCTCGGGAGCTTTTTTCGCAATGTTTGCAATGATAGCGGGGGAGGACTTATGTACCGCAGTCGAGTGATAAAGAAGGGAGCCGCGTATATCGCGCTCACGGTGGCTACACTTTTTGTTTTGTCGTTTGTGGCCTGTGGGGCGGAGGAGCCAGCGGCACCGGCCTCGACAGCTCCCGCTACCCAGACACCGGAGCCGGAGCCCCAACCTGTTGCTACTGCCCCTGAGCAAATTCCCCCCGCCTTAGTTGCGTTCCTTACCGGCGACGTGTTTCGGCGCTTCGTACCTGAAGACGCCTGGGATTACGTCGATATCGGAGATGAGCTTGAGATTGGTGAAACCATTAGGGTAGGCGAGGACGCCTATGCGGAGTTACAGTTTGGCGACTTTGCGGTTGTGCGCGTAGACGGCAACACCGAGCTCCGCCTGGAGGACATCGTGTACAGTGGCGACCGAAACAGGGTTGCCTTAGATGTTGCCCGTGGTTCGGTTATGAGCCGGGTCGACCAGATTACCGGCGGGGACCGCTTTCGCGTTCGCACACCAACTGCAGTTGCTGGTGTTCGTGGTACTAGTTTCGAGGTTCGAGCCACCGAGACAGGTGAGACCGAGGTAGCGGTGCGCAGTGGCCGTGTTGCTGTAGTACCACCGGCAGTTGCAGAGATGGAAGACCGCGCCGAGCAGGAAGAAGACCCCGAAGTGCGTGCCGAACTCCAGCGTTTTGTTGCCGAAATTGAAGAGGACTCCATAGTAGAGGAATCTCAAGAGGCAACTGTCGATGCAGCCGCGGTGCAGGTTGTAGAGCAACGGGTGCGCGCGGTACAGCGCAGCATAGATGAAGCCGAAGCCGCAATCCCGGCGGAGGCAAGCGTAGAGGAACGGCGTGAGCTGCGTCGAGCTGCCGTGCAGGAAAGCGTCACCGAGGCGCGGGTAGAGGCCGAACGCGACCCGGCCCCTGCTCCTGTGCAAACTCGGCCAGCCGACGAAGAACGCCTACAACGTATAGAGCAGGTCGACCGCATTCAAATGATCCCGCTTGCCGAGATCGCTATGCGACCGGCCGCAACACCGGATCCGACCCCTGAACCCGAGCCACAGCCTGAACCTGAACCCGAGCCTGCTCCAGCGGTACCGGCACCGGCAGCACGCCCGGCACCGGCCCCCACGCCTACACCCGAGCCAGAGCCCCAGCCGGAACCCG
>CAZQIK010000150.1:0-1208 GCA_964593085.1 uncultured Spirochaeta sp. | reverse complement strand
CCGCTTGTGGGCGTAAGCGTTTCTACGGGTGGTGTCACCGTCAGTGCCGACCGCGCCGGTACGGTGCGTGCGCATGCTCGCGGCGGCAACCAGCTCTGGAGCGTAAACACCAACAACAGCCCCAACGAAAACTCTATACCGGTTGTGCATAACAACCGTGTGTACTTTTCCGGAGCGCGGGAGTTGCTGGTTGTAGATCTTACCAGTGGAAACACAGTTCTGCGTCAGGACCTGAACTCCACCGAGGCCCACCTTTTCGGCCGCCGTGTAATTCTTAGCGGAAACCAAGTGCTGTATCCTGCAAGTGATGAACTGCGGGTGCTCAATCGTGACGGTGCGATGCAACGTAGCATCTCTCTTCCCAGCACCAGTGGCATGAGTCCGGCTGTAACCAACGGAAGAGTTGTGCTGGCCGACAACCAGGGTGAGGTGATAGTGCTGGGACTATCTGACGGCGCCGTGCAGCAACGCATTGGTACCGGTGCGGTACAGCCGGTAGCCCATGCTCCAGCGGTTGACGGTAATACAGTATTTCTAGCTGGGCGGCGTGGGAACGCGGCTGCGGTAGATATAGCAAGCGGCACGGTACGCTGGGAACGCGAGCTTGAAGCAGGCGGAAACGTTGGTGTTTACACCGACCCAGTACTCAGTGCTACCGGAGTGTTTTATTACGGTGGCGGCAGACTGTTTGCTCTCAGCAAGGCAAATGGACAGAATCTCTTTGTGCCAGTGCCCAACGTAACCACACCACCATTAATCCACGGGACCACCTTAGCCTACGGAATCGGCAACACCTTGGTGGTTGCCACCGCCACCAACGGCGCCGTGCGCCACCGAGTCCCCATTGCGGCAACAGCCGCCGGGCGCCCGGCCTTTGACGGTGAGTTCTACTACGTAGGAACCCAGGGTGGCGAGCTCCTGGTGCTGAACCCCGAGGGTTTTTAAGGCTCTCGGGCGGGCCAGCCGCGGCCCACGCGGTTGCCAGTCGTGCACCACGACCACGGCGCGCCCGCGCCCAGACGCTAATTCGGCTGCATCATTCGTCGCTACTGTAGTGGTAAAATACAGTTTTTCCAAAAAAAAGCCCTATATATAGCGTTATTTCTCTGGTTTTTTTAGTTTGACGTAGTGACAGCCCAAATAACTTTTGCTATCCTTCCAAGATCGGAAGAGCACACGTCTGAACTCCAGTCACGTGAAACGATCTC
>CAZQIK010000149.1:0-5153 GCA_964593085.1 uncultured Spirochaeta sp. | reverse complement strand
TAGCGGGTGGTGGGCAGATCTCTCAAGGCGACGCGCCGCCGCTCAAACTCTTTGAAGCTCTATCCGCAGGTGTGGCAATTGTCTGCTCGGATTTTCTCAATGAAATTGTCCAGGATGGGGAGAATGCCTTATTGTGTTCTCCCGAACGGCCGGAGAAATGGGTGGCGGCGTTAAGGTCATTGTCGGAAGACCCGGTCCGCAGAAATTCATTGGGTCGCGCAGGACGCGAACTTTTTGAACAAGAATACACCTATGAAATGAGAGCAAGGAAGGTTTTGCCGTAATGATTCGAGTGGTGTATATCGCGGGGCTCATCCACAGCGGGACGACCCTGCTTGAGCGAATTATCGCCAGCGAGCCGGGAGCCGTGGGTGTCGGTGAACTGAATCAAACACTCAGGGCAAGCATAGAGCGAAAGACTCCGGAGTATGACTGCACCTGCGGGCAACCATTTAACGACTGCCCGTTGTGGGGCGAAGTGTTCGCAAAGGCAAACGGAAGTTCGTTACAAGCCCACCTGTTGCAGTTTATAGAACGTTTTAACGAACTGTATCCCGGCAAGATTATGGTTGATTCTTCAAAGGGTCTTGATCGGCTCGACGCGTATCGTGCCCTTGAAAAGGAAGGCTTGGAGATAGACCTCAAGGTTGTCTACCTATTTCGTGACGTTCGTGGATGGTCCCACACCATACACAGAAAAGGCCGCGCGCCCTCGGGGCGAAGTGGTGCACGGAAAAACGTCAACGTAATTCGAAACGCGTACTATTGGATGTATCAACTGCACAAGGCTTTTCGCGCACTACGTGTATCCAACTTCGCGTTCCTACCGGTATCATACGAGAGCGTAGTTTTTGGGGCATCAAACGAGCTGCCGCGTCTTTTCTCCTTCCTGGGCGTGCCACATTCAGGTACGGCGCAGGTGACTCAGAACCCTACCTCCCATGCCCTTTTCGGCAACGCTATGCGCTACGATACTCGCAGAAACTCGGCCATTGTGTATGACCCGGCATGGATTCGCGATTGGCGCATATTCTTTTCTACCCCGTTTGTGCTGGCGGCAATTGCTTATAGCACCTATCTACAACGCCGCCATAGTGCATTCATAAGTACTCGCATTGATAAAGAGTCAAGGTCCTAGCCAAGAAATGCGAGTCACGATCGTTGTGCCCTCGCTATCGGTGGGAGGCGCAGAGCGCACAGCCGTAGTTCTCAGTGAGTTTCTCAACAACTTCGGGCATAGCGTTGCCTGTGTTGCAATACGATCGGCACGGGGAAACTTCTACAGCGTTCCACACGGTGTTGAGTACCAGTCCTTAGGCGAGCCTGTCGTCAATGCGCGCGGTATCGGCCGCGCAATTATCGGTAACCTCAAGCGACTTTGCAAACTAAGAAAGAAAATAAGAAGTACCTGCCCTGATGTCGTGGTAAGCCTGGTAGCACGGACAAATATCAGAGTCATTCTTGCATGCCTTGGAGCCGGGCTTCCGGTGATCGTAGCCGAGCGAAACGACATAAAACAAGATATTGGTCGCTTTTGGCGGCTCATACGCCCAGTTGTATACCGATTTTCCTCAGCGATAGTGGTGCAAACAGCCCGCAACGCGGCGGGGTTCCGGCAAGCAGTTGGGAGTTCTGTCCCTTTTTTTGTAATACCCAACGCGGTACAGCTCCCTCGTACGCAACCCGGCAGCCTGCGCGGCGGGGCCGACAAACCGGCATGGTGGCCGCAGTCGCGCGTTATTCTCGCGGTAGGAAAACTCGAAAAGCAAAAGGGCTTTGATATGCTTCTGAGAGCATTCTCAGCTTGTGGCGACGCAGTGTCGGATTACTCACTCGTTATTGTCGGCGAGGGGACCCAACGGCGCTATCTATCCGACCTCGGTACCGAGTTGGGTGTATCGGAGCGGGTTGTTATGCCGGGAGTCGTGAACGACCCTTTTCCTCTCTACCAACTTTCGGATATGTTTGTGCTTGCCTCTCGGTTTGAGGGCTTTCCCAATGTCCTGCTCGAGGCAATGGCTTCCGGCTGTCCGTGCATTAGCTATGACTGCCCGTCGGGGCCCGCCGAGATTATTACGCATGGGCAGAATGGGATTCTTGTCCCACCCGAGGATGAGTCGGGTCTATCTACTGCGATATCTCGGCTGGCGGCAGACCCCAAACTACGTACTGCACTCGGAACTAAGGGACAAGAAACCACCGCACGCTTTGCACCGGAGATAATCATGCCTATGTGGGAGCACGTCCTATCTTCAGCTGGCGGCCGAACAAACAAAACTCGTTTGTGATCTGTGCGCATAGAGTCTGTATGTGTTTGGAAATTAAAGATATTGGAGGCATAAATAATGCGCATTTTAGGTATCGCCGCCATGAAAAACGAGGCTGATATTGTCCGCCCCTTTCTTGAACACAGTTGCACATGGGCGGATCGTATTTTTGTGTATGATACCGGGAGCACCGACGGTACCTGGGAGATCGTACAAAGCATGGCTAGCGACATCGTTGTGCCCTGGAAGAGCGAAGATGTAGCGTTTCATAACGACATTAGAGCACGGGTATTTCATGCCTTCAAGCACGAGGCGAAGCCTGGTGACTGGTGGTGTTACCGAATGGACGCGGACGAGTTCTACGTCGATAACCCCCGGGAGTTTCTGGATGGCGTTCCAACCCAGTATCACACAGTGTATCGTAAGTGCATTAACTACACAGTTACCCAGGAAGATGCCGCCGAGCTTGAGTTCACGGGCGACTTCGCTTCCGACAGGCATCTGCTTAGGTACTTCTTACCTGAAGGGCGAGTCGAGCGGCGTTTCATAAAGCACCGTCCGGGATTCAATTGGAGTGAGGCGGAGGGGATAGGATACACCGGCATCACGTATCCGGAAATGATCTTTGCCCAGCACTACCGATGGCGGTCACCGCAACAAATGCGAAAACGGCTTGATAGTAAACGCGAATATCTCATTCGTAAGGCCGAAACAAAAGGGCGCGATGAGTCAATACCGCGTCTGCAAGAACAACAGGTAGGTGAGCGTTGGCTCGAACACTGTCCAAGCCGAAACGATCTTATACAGGATACCGGGCCGGACTCCTGGGCAAAGGTAACCTATAAGGAAGATCACATTCGGCGAGTGACCGAGAGCTGGTTCTCGTATATACTTAAACGCATCCTCCACGGGTTGCACCTTCTCAAATGAAGAACCGCTACCTTTTACACCGAGGTGATACATGGCAATTATTTCCCACAAGCATAAGTTCATTTTTATCAAGACTCGCAAGACCGCCGGTACAAGCATAGAGATTGCGCTCTCGCGCTACTGTGGCCCGGACGACATACTGTCTCCGATCTCCAGCGTAGATGAAGAGAAGCGGCGAGATCTTGGCTATCCGCAGGCCCAAAATTACGTTGTCCCTTTTGGTAAGTATCGCCCCAAAGACTGGGCACGCTTGCTGCTCAAACGAAAACGTGCAGCCTTTCGCAACCACATGTGGGCGCAGGATATTCAGAGGCTGGTAGGTCGTGAGGTCTGGGATGGCTACTACAAGTTTTGCTTTGAGCGTGATCCATGGGATAAGGCGATCTCCGCCTACTACTGGGCGTCTCGCAAAAAGATGGAGAACCGCAGCTTAGAGGATTTTCTGCTTCAAGGCGGGTTTAATCACTTCCGCTCCTATGAGCAATACGTTATTAATGGAAACCAAGCCGTGGATGATATCTACCGGTATGAGTCGATGCCGGAGGCCTTGGTACAGATAGCACAACGTGTTGGTCTACCCGGACCGCTTGAGTTGCCACAGACTAAGGCCGGTCACCGTAAAGACCGACGTCCTTACCATGAGGTGCTGAGTCCGGCTGCCGCCGAGCGTATTGGCCGCGACTGCGCCCCGGAGATACGGCTAATGGGGTACGAGTACGTGTCCGAGTCAGGAGAGTAGAGAGATGGCTATCGTGTCACACCGTTATCGCTTTGTGTTTCTCAAAACGAGAAAAACCGCCAGCGGCACCTGTGAACTGGTTCTTGGTCGCCATTGCGGCCCGCAAGATGTCCTCGTGCCTACGAAAGACGGTGGCGATGTTGGGGTGGTGGAGCAAAATAATTCACTGCCGCTCTCGACTCTGGATGCTGAGAAACTTCGGAGCTTAGTGCGGCGTTGCAAACGAAACGTAAAGAGGGGGCGCGGACCTAAGCTGCTGCGTGAGCTTCGTCGAGCCCGACGTTTGATCCAGAGTCAGCACTCCGGCGCAGAACATATCAAAGCGGCTATAGGCGACGAAACATGGAATTCGTACTACACGTTTTGCTTTGAACGAAACCCGTTCGATCGTCTGGTCTCATTCTATCACTGGCGCATCCGCCCCTTGTCCGAAAAGCCAAGTTTTAACACCTTTGCGCATGCTGTGATCGAAGGGGAGCTGCATGAGCAACAAAAATATAATGCTGCAGGTTTTTCAAACCGCCGGCACTACATGATAGACGGGCACAAGGTGGTGGACAAAATATGTCGCTTTGAGGAGCTGGAGAGCGAGCTCAGAGAGGTATCTGAGCACTTAGGAATGCCGTGGGATGGGTGGTTGCCTCATACGAAAGGCAATATTCGCCCACCACGCGATTACCAAGAGTACTATGATCCGGACCTACGCAAGCGCTGCGAGCAGGCTTTTTCGCTAGAGATGGAGTTGCTTGGCTATGAATTCTAACGAGGTGACTGTGTGTCGGTAAACGCAACCATCACCCATGTATTTCTCACAAGCCTTGGACACTCCGGCTCAACCATTCTCAATATTGCCCTCGGGGCGGTAGACGGTGGGCTGAGCCTGGGGGAGGTAGAGGCTACGGTTCGGCAGTTGAGCCGCAAGCAGCATACCTGCACCTGCGGGGCCGAGGTCACAGACTGTCCGGTCTGGGCGCCGGTCTTTGCAAGTTCGGATGTCATGGGGTCCGCCGAGGGCGCCCGCCCGAGCCTGAGTGCTGCCTATGCGCAACTCTACCGCACGGCTGCCGAGCTCAGCTATCCGGCCCCGGCGGAAGGGGGTGGGCGTTTCCTCATTGACTCCTCCAAGCGGCGCTATGCGCTGGCCTCGGTACCGCCGAACGCAGCAGCGCAGGTAAAGGTTATCCTCTTGGTAAAAGACCCACGCAACTATTTTGTCT